>JBFWRL010000053.1:0-30564 GCA_050248915.1 Candidatus Sericytochromatia bacterium | reverse complement strand
CACAGGCCAAAAATGAGGTTTTACCCCCACTGAAATAGTGGGTATCCAGCACCACATCCGCCTGTCTTAAAATCTGCAATAAACCCTCAAAGCTTTGAATGGGCAAAAACAAAATCCGCCCGTGTGATTCTGGCAAAGTCTGGGCAAAGCGTTGCTTTAAAATCTGGTGATACGGGGTGTTGAGGTATTCAAACAAGACAATGCGCCCCAGGGGATCGCGCTGCAAAATTTTGGCAAAACAGGCATCAAGATCGGGGTGAATTTTAAACAGGGTCATTGGGCAGAGGTAGAGGGTGGCATCTTCGGGCAGGCCCAGCTGAGAGCGGGTGACATGGGCACTTGGCAGCGCAGGGCGCGGGTATTGAATCAGCCCTGGCAAACCCACCCATTGCTCAGTATAGTGGCTCTCACAGCCAGGAATTTCGAGTTCTGCACTGGTGACAAAATAGTCCAGCGTGGAGAGGCCGCTGGTGAGTGGGTGCCCAGCCAAAACGGCCTGAAAGGGAGCCAAGCGGCTGTGGGCCAGCATATAGCTAAAGGGATCCATGCCAATTTCAGGATAGATCAGCAAATCCAGTTGGGCGGCTTGAATGGTTTGGGCAGCAGCCAAAACTGGCTGCTCCATGGCCAGCGGTTGCCAGCGATGGGCCAAATCCTGTAAGTGGCGCGAGACCGGGTCATCACTTAAATGGCTTTCATAGATCGGAAAAAGGTACAATTCACAGTTTTCGAGCTGGGCCAGAGACGCAAACAGGCCCCCAAAACAAAATGAGACCGCATGGCGAAAGAGAAAGCGCGAAACCACCCCAATCCGTTTCGGCCTGCCTGAGGGGCGCTCCAATTGGGCGGGCAAAGTGGGAATCAGGCGACGGTAGAGCTGATGAAATTTTTCATTCCAATGCCGGTCATTCAGGTTCTGGTAGGCCAGATGAAAATGCAAGCTGATCAGCCGAAAGTCAGGAACATCCCAGACCTCTGCCAGGGCCTTGTCGAGCAGCCTTTCGACTTCTGCCAGATTCTCACGCTGGGCAGCTTGGCTGGGATAGACGGGCGCAGGCAGACTGTTGAGCAGCATCAACACATGTTCGGCACTGGGCTCCGTCTGATAAAGCAAGCGACTGTGTTTGAGCGCCAAGGCCTGGTTGTTTTTGAGATTCCAGATGATCAATTGGCGGCGAGGCAAACGCCAGTCGGGCATCAATTGCAGGGTGGTGTCTAAATACAGGCGGGCATTTTCAAGCTCTCCCACAGCTTCATATAAACAGGCCAAAAAATAAGCTGCAGGGCCCGATTGGGTGTGTTTTCTGAGCAATTGCTGGTACCAGATCAGGCCCGCCGGCTGGGCAGATTGGCTTTGGTAGAGTTCGTAGAGGTATTGATGTAAAAAAATCGCTTCTGGGGCTTGCCAAACCGCCTTTTGGGCCAATTCCAGTGCTTTATCCCCATTTCCCAGGCGTTGATAGGCCTGGCTCAGATTAAAAGCACTGCGGTAATCGGGCTGAAGCTGGTAAAGGGCTTCAAAATGGCTCAAGGCAGCGGCATCGTCTCCCCGGCTTTGCAGCAGAAGCGCGAGATTGTTGTGATATTCTGGCTCTGAGGCATTTAAATCCAGGGCTTTGAGATAGTATTGCAAGGCCTGCTCCCCTTGGCCCTGTTGCTCAGCCAAGAGCCCCAATCCATTCCAGACATCGGGATGTTGGGGGCACTGCACAGCTAAGGTCTGAAACAGGCTCTCAGCATCTTGTGGCTGACCGCTAAAAAGCTGGTGATAGGCCTCCTTCAGAAGGGCCTGGGAATCATCAAACTGCATGTGATATTGTGCAGTTAGGAATCAGCTTGAAGTTTGTTCTGCTTTTCTTGTGACCACTCCAGGGCATTGAGCATTTCCTGGTTATCAGGACGCAATGCGAGTGCCTGCTCAGCCAGATAAATGGCCCGGTCAAAATGGCCCATTTCAATATGCAGGCCCACCAATAATTCATAGGCCTCCATCACGTCGGGCTTGAGTTCAATCACCTTTTCAAAATAGGGAATGGCCTCTTCTTTGCGATCCAATTCGAGTAAAATCATGCCCCGGTGCAGGTAGGTGGTATCTTCGTTGGGAATCAGCTCTTCAAGGCTTTCGAGTTGGCGCAACGAGATCAGGTATTTGCCTTGGTTGTGGTAAGCATCTGCCAAAGTCAGGCGGGCTTCAACAAAGGCCGGTTCCAAACGCAGGGCATATTGCAAATTGGAAATACAGGGATAATACTCACGCATTTCGCTGTAAGCCATGCCCAGCATAAAAAAGGCGTTGATATTCTCCGGGTCGACCAAGATCAATTGTTCAAAGACCTCAATCGCCTTGCTGTAATTTTTGCGCGAAACATGGGTAAAACCCAGACGAAACTGCGCATCGGTATTGTTGGGATTGAGGGCAATGGCCTTTTTAAACTGCTCTTCGGCCTCTTCAAAACGCTCTTGGGCCAGCAATTTGATGCCCTCTTGGACAAACTCATCCATAAATTCGGGATTGGTGGTCAGGGCCGTATACACCGATTGTTTGAGGGTATCAATGGCACGGCGGGCGATCTTGAGCAGGGCAAAGACATTGTAAAGTGGGGAGAGCGGCGGATGTAAATCAATGGCCTGAACAATTTCGTTTTCGGCGTTTTCGAGTTGCTGCTGCTTAAAGAGCACCACCCCTTGACGCAAGTGGGCATAGGCCTCAGGAGAGATCGGTTCGCCCTCGGCGTCCCGAAAAACAGTCTCCTCGGGGGGGGAAGAGGGAGCCGCTTGGGATTGACCGGTTTTGGAAAAACGGGATTGGGATTCAGCCATGCTTGTTCAGTTTCTTTGCTTAAATAGTCTTGTTAAATAGTCTTATAATAGCATTGAAAAGCGGATTCGACCATAGACGACGTGCAAACAGATCGGGCGTTAAACGCTGGAAAGAATTGAAATCCGGGCAGCTTTCAGCTACACTGAGGGGTATTGTATTCAGGTAAAATGAATTGTATTCAGGGGGTTGAGACGCTTTAAATTATGCTCAGATTTTTCAGAATTCCCTCTGACGACGCCGCTCCCGGCAGCGAAGGCAATCGCCTGCACCGCTATATTCAATCCTGTTCTGTGCAAGACATGGCCAAATTGGCATCAGAAATCAACCCCGAAGTCAAACAGATGATTGGCATGAATGTGCAGGCCCTTTTGGGCTATTTGCCGTCTGCGGATTTTAACACCACCATTTCGGCCAGCAAAGAGAATATGCAAAGTCTGCTGGCTTCGGCCATGCTCACAGGCTATTTTTTACATGCCATGGAAAACCGCATGATGATGGAAAACCTGCTCTTGGACGGTGAACCCGGCCCGGCCATGAAAGCGGATCTCTTGCGCGACCCCGAATCGCTTTTTGCCGACAAAGTCCCAGAAAGTGTGGAAAGCGAAACCGCCCCCAAGACCGCGCGTTCAACGGGCAAGTTTATCAGCATGAACGAGCTGATGGATGAAATTGAAAACAGCGAAGAGGCCGAGATTCAAATTGAAATCAACGCCCACACCATGGACCTGCCCGCCCTGCTCGAAGAATTGCAGAGCCTGCCCAGCTTCGCTGATGAGCCTCACCCAACCTCTGATGAAGCCCCTCTGCAGGGCCCCGAAGCCCAAGAAAACGACTAAACAGCCCGCCTCTTGCTCCAATGGTATAATGAAGCCAATTCTGGACAGACGAGGCAAGGCATGCGCGATTATATCCTGCTCTATCTCAACGGCAAACGCCACGAAGTGCGCGGCGAACAAGCCTTTATGACCCTGGCTGACTTTTTGCGTTACGAACGCGGCCTGACCGGCACCAAAATAGTCTGCGCCGAAGGGGACTGTGGCGCTTGCAGTGTCTTGCGCGGCGAGGTCTTGCCCGAACAGGACGAGCTGCGTTACAGCACGATCAACGCCTGCATTACCTTTGTGCATTTGATGGACGGCACCCACGTGGTCACAGTCGAAGGGCTGCAAGACGAACAGGCCCTGAGCCCCGTTCAGCAGGCCATGGTGGAGAATTATGGGGCCCAATGCGGCTTTTGTACCCCCGGATTTGTCTGTGCCATGACCGATCTGGTCAACCACAATGCCTACCAAAACCCCAAAGGCCAAATCCACCTCGACGAAAAACAAATTCGCAATGCCCTCACCGGCAACCTCTGTCGCTGCACCGGTTATACCCCGATTATCGAAGCGGGCAAAGCCGTGGACTTGAGCCAGTTTACCCCTTTGCAAAAGCGCTACAACAGCCCCGAAATGATGGCCGAACTCAAACGCCACCGCAGCCTGCCGATTCGCATTCAAAGTGGCAACAAAGATTTTTACGCGCCCTTGAGTTATGCCGAAGCCGTTGAATTTAAACAAACCCAAGATGCCCGGATCTTTGCCTCTGCCACCGATTTGGGCGTGCAAATCAATAAAGAGCGCAGCAATCCAACCGTGATCTGCAGCTTAAATCTGGTGCCCGAAGCCCATGCCCTGAGCGAGTCGGGGGGAGTCATCAGTGTCGGAGCCCGTGTAACCCTGAATGAGTTGGAGCATTTTATGCGCGGTCACATTCCCGAATTTGCCCGCCTGCTCAAGATCTTTGCCTCGCCCCAGATCAAAAACAAAGGCACCTTGGTGGGCAATGTGGCCAATGCCTCGCCAATTGCTGATACCCTGCCCTTTTTGTTTGTGGCCGATGCTGAGATTGAATTGACGGGCCCCCATGGCAGCCGCCGGGTGAATATCAACCAGTTTTACACGGGTTATAAACAGCTGGATATGCGCCCTGAAGAGCTGATCTCGCGGATTTTGATCCCGATTCCCGACCCAGCGGACAGCCTGCGTCTGTTTAAGGTTTCCAACCGCAAAGATCTGGATATTTCGACCTTTACCGCTGGTTTTCGGCTGCGGCTCGAAAACGATTTAATTTCCCAGATTGCGATTGCCTACGGCGGCGTTGCCGCCACGGTCTTGCGTCTACCCAAAACCGAGGCCTTTTTGCAAGGCAAACCCTTTAATTTGGAGACATTTCAAGCCGCTGGGGCCATTGCATCCAGCGAAATCAGCCCCATTTCAGATGTGCGGGCTTCAGCGGCTTACCGCTTGAAATTGGCTGAGAATATCTTGCTCAAGCTCTACCACGCCTTGGCTCCCAGTCCTGCTGAGGCGGTGGGCGTTTAAATCCACCAGCAGGGAGGCTATCAGGGCCTGCCTGGCTTGACGCCGGCGCACCAGATTGAGGTGGCCCCAAACCGGCAAACACAACTCTTGGCGATTTGGCAGTGCTTGGTCAGGGCTGGGCAAAACAGAGGTCTGTCGCGAGGCGGTGATCTCGTCCGCTTGGGCAGAGAAATTGAGATGCTTGGGATAGCCCTCTGCCAGTATGACGGGTTGTTTTTTTAAAAAGGACGAACCGGGAATCAATTGCCGAGCCGCTTGCAATGGGCTGAGCAGCCAGGCCATGGGGGTGCCGGCAAAAGCCACTCCCAAAGTGATCAGGGTCGAAACACGCCAACGGCTGTGCTGGGGAAGGTTTAAAGCCACCCAGCCACCGAGTGAATAACCCAATAGATAACAATCTTGGAGCCCATGGGTTTCAAGATAAGCAGCCAATTTCTGACCTTTGGTAGCAATATCACTGGCCTGAAAGCCCAGCGGCACAATCCAGACCTCACATCCAGCGGCTTGAAGCTCCCTGCGCAGGGGCAGCAATTCCAGACCTCGGCCGAGAAAGCCGGGCACCAACACCATCTTTTTTTGCGCGTGGGCAGCTGCTTTGGGGGGCGGCAAAGGCGCTTGCCAAAACCAGCTCAGGGGAATCAGGAGTATAAATACGCCCATTTCCCAGGCTTCGAGCAGCCAGAACCACAGACAGCCGACCCATCTCTGAAAACGCACTTAAAAGGTCCTGGACAATTGGGCCCATTGACTCAGACTGGGCTGGGGCAAATTGCTGAGCAAAGCAGGGGTGGGCAAGTGGTGTAAGTGAGGTGCAATAAGGGCTGCGGTCAACAAGGCTGCGAAAAAGACCAGGCGTTGCAAACGAATTTTCATCGGGGTTCTCCTTTTGCGCTTGAAGCAGCGTGCTTTTGCCTTTATGCTATCTGAAGCTCCCTCTCTGTGGAGGCAGTGTAAAAATTCAGATTGCAACCAAAGGAAACCGCTTCATGACCTCTCTGGCCAGTGACCAGCCCGATGCCCTGCGGGAAATGCTCGAAAACCAGATTCAACTGCGCAAAGACCTGATTCAGGCATTTATTCAGCGTGAATTTGAAGGCAACCGCGCAGCGTTTGGCCGCAGCCTGGAACTCCAGGATTTGCCCCACCGCAAGACCATTCTGCGCTGGGCCTCAGAAGAGGATTTGAGTCTGCCCAAAGGTGCCAAGCGCCTCTTGGCCCTGGCCCAGGCCCTGGACGTTGACCCCTTTATGTTGCTGGATATTGATCTCGATTTGCTGATGGAGTGTTGCCGCAAGGCCTCTTGGAATTTGGCCTGGGGTACCGTGCATAAAGCGCTGGCTTTTCTCAATGATCTCTTTCGACTGACCGAAGTAGATTGGCCCCCCCCAGAGATCGCTGAACTCTTTGATGGCAAGTGGTATACCACCCATCTGGAGCACAATCCTCGCCAAGGCCGAAATTATTTTCAGCCCCTCAAAATCCAAAGTGACCTGTTTTATGGCGAAAAGGGGGAAATCAAAGGCCCCCGCAATCCCCAACTCTGGTATTTGGCTTATCGTGACGTGAGTTTTAGTACGGGTGTTTTAGAACCTCGCTCATTTTGGCGACCTTATGCGATTGTCTATCTGTACCAAAGTGAGGTTGTGTTATTACATTTGGCGGGATTATTACAGAGGGAGCCCTCAAGCACGGTCAACACAGGCCAGTTTGTACTGGAGACCTTTTTTGGTCAGGGGGCGGCCCAGTTTCGCTTGGCCTCGCTGCATCCCTTTGAGACCCAGACCCTAACAGAACGCGATGAGGGAGCTGATTTGGCGGTTTTGCGTTGTGATTTTCCTGAGTAAATTGCGATTAAAACAAAGAGTGTCTAGCAAAATAAGACCCCAAAGGACCAACACGTGAACCATGTTTTCGCAGCTCAGATTTAGCGGTTTTTTTCTACTGTGGGCTATCGGCCTGTGTTGGGGGCTGTCTGGCTTTTTTTTGCAGGTCGGGGCAGAAACACCACTTCGGCCCTTGCGGGTCGGACTCTACCAAAATCCCCCCAAAATTTACAGCAATAGCGAAGGTCAGGCCCTGGGGTTTTTCCCTCAGCTCTTAAATGCCATCGCTGCGCAAGAGGGTTGGCAATTACAGTATATTTCCTGTGAGTGGAATACCTGTTTGGACAAGCTCGAAAAAGGCCACTTGGACCTGATGCCCGACGTGGCAGATACCCCTGAACGCAGACAGCACTATGCCTTTAATCAAGTGCCCGTATTGACCGGCTGGTCGCGGCTCTATCTTCAGCCCAACAGTGCCATTCGAACCCTGCTCGATCTGGATCGGCAGGCTGTGGCAGTGGTTAAAAATTCAGAGCAGGCCCACAAATTGCAGGAACTGGCCCAGGCCTTTGAAATTCAACCGCAATTGATCTTCGTCGATAGCTTTGAACAGGCCTTTGTCTTGCTCGAAAAGAAAAAAGTAGCGGCTGCGCTGGTTAATCACTGGTTTGGCAGCAAAAACCGCAGTGCCTATCATATCGCAGAGAGCAATCATTTGCTTTTTCCCGTGCCATTGCATATAGTCACGCCCCGAACCCAACACAGTGAAGTACGCACAGCCATTGACAAACAATTGCGCCGCTTTAAGCACAACCCCCAATCACTTTATTATCGCCTCCAGGATCAATTGATCAGCCCCCAACGGGACGCTCAACAGACCCCTTTAAAACTGAGTGAAGCAGAGCAACGTTGGCTAAGAGAGCATCCTGTCTGGCGGGTGGGCAATGAGCGGGATTATCCCCCGCTGGATTTTGAGATCAACAATGAACCCACTGGCTATTCACTGGATTATTTGCGCTTATTGGCTGCAAAACTGGGGGTTGAACTGGCCTTTGAAAGTGATTCCTGGCAGGCACTTTTGCAAAAAACCCAAAAACGCCAAATAGATCTTTTGCCTGCGGTGTTTAAATACCCTCTTTCGCGGAGCCAATTTTTGAATTTCACCCGCCCATACAAAGAGATTTTAACTGCAATTGTGGTTCGTGACCCAAAATTACCGATCACCAGCGTGGCGGACTTAAATGGCCGCAAGGTGGCACTGCTCAAAGGGGACTCGCTCGTACCCGCTGTCCAGAAAATGGCACCCGGGGCCCATTATCTCTATTTTGACAATTTTCGCGAGGTCTTTGCAGCGGTGGCGCTGGGCAAAGCCGATGCCACCGTTACCGATTTGCCCCTGGCCCATTATTGGATTCAGGCCCTCTCTTTAAATAACCTCAAGATCAAGGCCGATGCCCAATTGTCTGCCCTGCGTGACCAACAATTACATCTGGCCGGGCGCAAAGATTGGCCTGAATTAATTCCCATTTTGGAAAAGGCCATGGCCAGTTTGGGGCCCGAAGACCTGCGTCCACTCGAACAGAAGTGGATGGCTTACGATTTGCCTGCGCCAGTAGGGGTGTGGCTGAGCCCCGAAGAAAAAGCCTGGTTAAAACAACATCCCAAACTGCGGCTGAGTTATAACCCCAGTTTCCCTCCTTTTGACTTTACCGATCAACAGGGGCAATATGCGGGGATTATACGGGATTATATCGAAATTTTGGCCAAGCGCCTGGGCATTACGTTGGAAATTGTCGCCAGCCCGACCTGGAAAGAGGCGCTCTACAAAATGGAGCACAAAGAGGTAGATCTCTTGGGGCTGATTCACGACAGCCAGGACTATTCGGGTTTTGTGCTGCGCAGCAAACCCTTTTTTAACTACGATTTGGTCTTACTGACCCGCAAAAGCAATAACGCCCTGATCACCAGTCTTGAAAACTTTGCCCATCAGTCTGTGGCCTTTGTCAAAGGTGCCCAAAGCTCTCGGGTACTCTTGGAAAAACACCCACGCATTTTGCCCCATTATGCCGAAACCAGTTTGGAGGCCTTGGAGGCTTTGGCCTCGGGACGCGTGGAAGCCGCTGTGGTGATCTTGCCTGTGGCAGCCTATTTGATCCAAGAATACCACCTCAGCAACCTGGAATTTGCCGCACCTGTGGAGTTTACAGTGCCCGGCCGCAGCATGGGGGTGCGGGCAGATTGGCCCATTTTGGTCGGCCTGCTGAACAAGGCCTTGGATTCGCTGACCGAAGTTGAAAAACGCAACATCGCCCAAAAATGGTTGCCTTTAAAAACCAAGGCCCCCCAAGACTATACACTGTTGCGCAATCTCGGTTTGCTGGCATTGGGAGTGGTGCTGGCAGTCTTGGCCTGGAATTGGCAACTGCGGCGCGAGATCACGGCCCGGCAAAAGGCCGAAGCGGCCCTCAGTTTGCGCGAGCAAGATCTGCGCATTGCCAAAGAAAAAGCCGAACGGGCCTCACAGTCCAAGAGTCTGTTTTTGGCGAATATGTCTCACGAGATCCGCACCCCCATGAACGCCATTTTGGGTTTCAGTCATTTGCTCAAGGAGCAGATCGAAGAACCCCGCTGGCAACAGTATTTAACAGCGATTAACAGCAGTGCCGAAGCGCTGTTGCACCTGATCAATGATATTTTGGACCTGTCCAAAATTGAAGCGGGAAAACTGGAATTGTATCTGCAGCCCACCAACCTGAGCAGCCTGATCCGGGAATTGGAATTATTGATGCACAACGCCTTTGTTCTCAAAGGGCTGATCTTTGAGCTCAAATTGCCACCCAATTTGCCTGAATACCTCAATCTGGATAGCTTGCGCCTGCGCCAAGTGCTACTCAATTTGCTCAGCAATGCCCAAAAATTCACCCAAGTGGGCCAGGTTTTTGTGATTGTTGAATACCAGGAAAAAAGCCCCAAAACAGGGAGATTGCTGATACGGGTCACAGATACAGGCGCAGGGATTTCTGAAGAGGCCCAAAAACGCATTTTTGCGGCCTTTGAACAAGAGGGGGACAATTACCGTCAAAGTGAGGGTGGAACGGGTCTGGGACTGGCCATATCACGCAATTTGGTAGGCATGATGGGCGGGAGACTTTCCCTTCAGAGCCAGATCGGTCAGGGCTCTGTTTTTCAGATCGACTTGCCCGAGGTCGAAATTGTGGAGAATCAGCACTCGGGGGAATCCACGTTCCGCATCCCACCTGAGCGCTTTTATCCGGCCCGGCTGCTCTTGGTCGATGATGTCGAAAACAACTTGCTTTTATTAAACAGCTTGCTCGCCCCCTTTCCGTTTCAATTGTATTTGGCGCGCAATGGCAAAGAGGCCCTGGCTCAAGCTGCAGAACACAGGCCCCACCTCATTTTAATGGACATCAAAATGCCGGTCATGGACGGTATATCTGCTTTTGAGCATTTAAAGATGGATCCGGCGTTAAACGCCATTCCCGTGGTGGCCCTGACAGCCTTTAGCTTGCATGAAGAAGAAAGTGATCTGCTCAAACACGGTTTTCACAGTTATTTGCGCAAACCAATCGAAGTGGAGCGTCTGTGGGAATGTTTGCAGACATTTTTGGCCTACCGCTCCTTGGAAGTGACCCAATTGGCACAAGCGTCACCCACTCTGACATTTGAAGCGGCCCAAAAACTGAAAATCGTTTTAAGTGAACAACTTTTAACCGCCTGGGAACCGATCCAAAACACCTGGGTTTTGGATGAAATAGAGGGGTTTGCCGAGCAAATTACCCAAATATCTGAGACGTATCACTTTGCCCCGTTGATAGAGTACAGTGCCAAGCTCCAGGTGCAATTGCGCAATTTTGAACTCGATCAGGTTCATGAAACCCTCCAGATATTTCCCCAGCTTTGCGAAAACTGGTTAGCGCAGCTGGCCTCAGCTTATAATTGAAAAGATGGCTATTTTGCCCTGAAAGGTCTCCGACATGCAACGCTCCCTTCTCCTGCTCTGCCTTGTTTTGGCCGCCTGTGCCTTGCCAACCCCCCAACCCAGCCAATTGCCCTCGCAAACCCCATCGGCGAGCCCCACTTCGCCCCCGAACACAATCCCCCAGACTTCACCCACCCCCCTGCTGCCGCTGAGTGCGGCAGAAGGCAATGTAATCGCCAATCCAGGGGTGGAAATAGCTTCAGGCGTGGCCCGGCCCGAAGACTGGACCCCCGATTTTTGGGGGACACAGTCCGCTAATTTGGCCTGGGAAAGTTCCGAGCCCTTTTCGGGCAAAAAATACCTCTCCGTGAGTGTGCAGGACCATGCCGAGGGAGATGCCAAGTGGATTTTTAAGGCCCAAAAATTACAGGAAAACAGCTGGTATGAATACAGCGACTATTACCGTTCAGATGGCCGCAGTCGCATGATTTGGGGCTGCTCCACCGACAGTGGTCAGCGTTTTTTTCGCACGGTCTGGCAAACCCATCAAAGCAAATCCTGGGCCCAGAACAAATTCCGCTTTTACAGCTCGAGTTTTCGCGATTGCAATATCACCATGATGCATGTGCTCGATCGCAATGGCTATTTGCACACGGATCACCACCAGATGGTCAAGACCAGCCCGATGCCTTTAAAGCGCCCCTTGGTGAGTATTACCTTTGACGATATCTGGACCTCTTCGGTCACCGTGGGTGCAGCAGAGCTGGAAAAACGCGGCTGGAAAGGCTCGTATTATATCACCGGCAAATATGCCCGTTTGCCCAATGCGCCCCAGTATGCCCATGTTGACGAGATCAAAAAAATCATGGCAGCTGGCCATGAAATTGGCTCCCACTCCAATACCCATCCGCTGATGGCGACGCTTTCCAACAATGATGTGATTGCAGAATTGCAGAGCAATTATGAGTACCTCAAATTCTTGGGCCAAACTCCCGAAGGCATTGCCTATCCCTTTGGTGATTTTTCTGATCAGGTCGAAACCGAAACCAAGCGCTTTCACCAATACGCCCGCACCAGTTTGGTGGGGCTCAATGATCGCTCAGCGGATCCCTTCCGCTTGCGGATTGTGCCTGTGACCACCGAAACCACCACCTCTGAGCTGTTTACCTGGGTCGAAGATGCCGAAAAGACCTCCACCTGGGTGATCTTTCTCTTTCACGATTTGCAGCCCGGGGTCGGTGATTTTACCTATACCACCCCGGTCACCCAATATATTCAATTGCTTGATTATATCGAGCGCAAGAAGCTGACAGTGGTGCCGGTCAATCAGGGCCTCAAAGAACTCAAAAACTGAACTTGGCCTAACGCGGCCTAACGCGGTAACAAACAGACGGGTTTACTCGGATCAGGCAGCGCAGCGATGCGCACCTGTCCCGGCCCGGCCGGACGTACCTCCAGGTTTTTGCCGCCTTGAACGGCGCTGGCGCTGCTGCCTTTCCAGCCTTCGGGCAGGGTCAGCAGCAGGGTCAGGGGCTCGACAAAGTCGGCTTCATTGAGGCCATCGTCGAGCAGCAATTGTGCCCCACTCGCCTCCCAGCGGGTGGTGCTGACTTTGAGGGCTTCGCGCTCTTCGATATAATGGCCGACATTGACCACGGGCGCCACCCAAATCTGGGAGCCAAAGCTTTCAATATGGTCAAAGTGTTTGCGGAATTCGTCAATGGTGCGTGGCTCCCAACCGCCTTTGACACCAATGTCTTCCACCCCGTGCAGCTCTTCGATAAACCAGCCGCCAGCCCTGACGGTGGCATCGGTCCAGTTGTTCCAAGCACTGAGGCTAATGCTGCGGGTCGGGGCTTTGGCTTTGAGCGCGCCAAAATCGGGTTTGCGGGCGTCGTTGATCGGATACGGGGGCGTGGGCGCGCCCTGATCGCCGGCACGGTTATAGCGGTGGTATTGCAGGGTAATCGCAGAGGTTCTGGCATCGGTGGCCTCGTAAGGATAGGCAAAACTCTGAAGTTTGAAGTCAGCCCCCAGACGCTTGCGCAATTCGGCATTGCCCGTGCGCAATTCATTGTGGACTTCGGCATCACTCAATTTGGTCAAATTTGGGTGGTTGTGGGTGTGGTTGCTGACCTCGTGGCCCCGTTCATGGGCCAAAACCACGCGATCCCAGCTTTTTTCGAGGGTCGGTTGCAGGGTATAGATATAAAACGAGGCGCGCCAGCCGCGCAGCTCAATTTCGGGCATGAGAATGTCGTAAGGCTCTTTGAGGCCTTCATCGATCGTCAAACTGATCGCCGCTTTGGCCCCCCAGGGCCAGAGGTCAACCTGGGCCTGGGTTGCGGCAGGGCTGGGCGCGGCACTTTCGGCCAGGCAAACGGCCACAGGCGCTTGGCTGGCCTGGGGCTGGGCCGCATTGCTGGCCGAGGCCCGCACCAGGGGGATCACCGTGGCAGAGGGCTTAGAAGAGGGCCGAACCAAGGTGTCTTCAATTTTAAAGCCCCCCGGTTTTTCGGCACAACTCTGGTTCAAGGCAAGCGCTCCCAAAAGCAGGAGGGCAGATGGGTGCAAATTAAATTTTTTCACGATCTGGATCCCCTAATAGATGCATATTCATGCATCTGAGTATACCAAATCTGTGATTCAATTTAAAAACGCAGGGTTCCAGAAAGCCAGACTCAGGTAGAGTTCGCTGAGATCTTGCCGGGCACGCAGGGTTTCGGTTTGCAAGTGCAGCCATTGCTGTTGGGCCTGCAAAACCTGCAAAGCCGTGATTTTGCCCATTTCCAACAGCCTGTTTAAATTTTCCAAATGCACTTCGGCCAGGGGCAGCAATTCTTGCCTGTAGCGTTTTTCACGCTGCTGGGCCTGCTCAATTTTGGCCAAGAGCTGGTCTAACTCGCGTTTGAGCTGGCTTTCCAAGGCCTGTTTTTCAAGTTTTGCCTGCTCCAGCCGAATCTGAGCCAATTCGACAGCCAGTCCCGGCGAAGAGAAGATCTGCAGCGGCACACCCAAAGACAAATTCAGCCCCAGCTCTTGGCTCTGGGGATGCCAGCGCAAGCCACTGCCCAGACTGAGATCGGGCCAAAAACGGGCCAAAGCCAAGTCTTTTTCCTGCTGGGCCAACAAGATCCGCATTTGCAATTCCTGGGAGTGGGGGTGGGCAGAGATCAACATTTCTGCATTTTCGACCTGGGGGGCTTTTGCAAAGAGGGGAGTTAAAACCCGCTCCGACACAGGCTGTGCCTGCCAAAAACTGGAGAGGGTTTGCCTGCTGAGCTGAAGCAAGAGCTGTTTCTGCTCAGTTTCAATTTCGAGACGGGCCACTTCTGTGGCCGGAAAGGTGCGTTCAAGTCGGGTCATTTTGCCGGCCTCAATCAGTCGCTCGGTCTGTTTTAAGAGGGTTTGCGCCCGTGCCAACAGCGCCTGGGCCAGCGCCAAACTCTCCTGGCCGTTTAAAACCGCCAGAAAGTGGCGACCCAGCTCCTGCTCCAAGTGACGCTTGCGCAGATCACATTGGGCTTGTTGGGTTTGCACCTGCTGTTTAAAAACAGCCTGCTCTTGAGTCAAGCGACCTCCCAGTGGCAGCTTTTGACTGGCAGAGAGGGTGAATTGCATATAGTTTTGGCCCGAACTGGCCGCATTGCCGAGAAAGTCCTCACCCAGGGCTTCGATCTGGGGATTCTCCAGCAGACCGGCACTCTGGGCTTGGTTTTCCAGGGCTTTCAGCTCCTGTTGACAGGCCTTCAGGCTGGGATGGTTCTGATGCATGTCTGCCAAGGCCTGGGACAAGCTGAGCGCCGAATTTTCTGGGGCAACCGCTTGAGCGGCCAGAGCAGTCAGATTGAGACCCCAAAATAGACTGCCCAAGACACAGCTTTTGAGCAAGAGGCCTGCCAGCAGAGCCCTGCGACGGGGCCTGCTGCTCAAGTCTCCCTTGGGGGGGGGGCAGTGAATCACTTTACTTTGTCTCATTTTATTCGGTTTCATTTTGCTTGATCTCATTTTGCTTGATCTCATTTTACTTCACCGCCATTTATCTCACTGCCATTTATTTCACCAGCTTGGGCATTCTTGCGGTTAAAGAGCCAATAGAGCACAGGCAAGACCACCAATGTCAGCAAAGTAGAGGAGAGAATCCCCCCAATCACCACGGTGGCCAGTGGCTTTTGCACCTCCGCACCGGTGCCATGGGCCAAGGCCATCGGCACAAAACCGAGTGAGGCCACCAAAGCCGTCATCAATACCGGGCGCAAGCGAATCAGCGCACCTTCGCTGATCGCCGTTTTCAGGTCTTTGCCTTCTGCCATCAGGTGTTTGATAAACGAGACCAGCACCAGACCGTTGAGTACAGCCACCCCCGAGAGGGCAATAAACCCAACCCCGGCAGAGATCGAGAGCGGAATCCCGCGCAGCCAGAGGGCCAAAACCCCACCGGTCAGGGCCAGCGGCACACCGCTGAAGACCAAGAGGGCGTCTTTAAAATTGCCAAAATTCATAAACAGCAGTCCGAGAATCAGCAGCAGGGCCAACGGAACCACCAGCTGCAAACGCTGAGCGGCAGAGATCATCTGCTGAAACTGCCCGCCCCAGGCCAGCCAATAGCCACTGGGCAAGTGGACCTCGGCCTGAATGCGCTGCTCGGCCTCAGCAACAAAGGAGCCAATATCCCGCCCGCGCACATTGGCGGTGATCACGATCCGGCGTTTGCCCTGTTCGCGGCTGACCTGATTGGGGCCAGGGGCCAAGACAAATTCAGCTACCGCTGACAGTGGCACAAAACTGGGGTGAACGGCATGCATGGCCTGTAAAGGCACAGGCAGACGCTGCAAAGTTTCAATATCGCTGCGCAGGTTCTCGGGCAAGCGCACCACCAGCTCAAAGCGGCGGTCGCCTTCAAAGATTTCCCCCGCCGTTTTGCCACCGAGGGCAATTTGAATCAGCTCTTGGACATCGGCCACATTCAGACCATAGCGGCTGAGCTGGTCGCGTTTTAATTTGACCGTCATCATGGGCAAGCCCTCCACCTGTTCCAGTTTAACATCTGCAGCGCCGGGCACTTTTGCGATCAACTGGCTGATTTTCGCGCCCTTTTCGCTCAAGATCGCCATATCGTCGCCAAAAATTTTGACGGCCACATCGGAACGCACCCCGGCGATCAGCTCGTTAAAGCGCATTTCAATCGGCTGGGTAAACTCGTAGACACTGCCAGGCAAATCTTTGAGCAAGGCCTCAATTTTGGCGATCAGCGCCTCTTTGCTCAGATCAGGGTTGGGCCATTGGGACTTGGGTTTGAGCATAATAAACGTGTCACCCTCGTTGGGAGACATCGGATCTGAAGCTATTTCACCAGTGCCGATCCGAGAAAAGACCTCTTTGACCTCGGGCAGGGTTTCCAGGGCTTCATCCAGGGTGTGTTGCATTTCCACCGATTGACTCAAACTGGTGCCGGGAATGCGAAAGCTCTGCACGACCAAATCGCCTTCGTCGAGGCTGGGCACAAATTCTTTGCCCAATCCCAAAGCCACCCAGGTACAGCCCAACAAAAGTGCCCCCGTCAGGCTCAGCACCAGCATGGGATGGCGCAAAACCAGACGCAGGCTGGGCACGTATTGCTGTTTGAGCAGCATCAGGATTTTGTTCTCTTTTTCAGCCACCCGGCCCCCGACAAAGAGCGAGACCGCAGCGGGCACAAAGGTAAAACTCAGTACCATCGCGCCGACCAAAGCCATCACCACGGTCAGTGCCATGGGGATAAACATTTTGCCTTCGACCCCGGTCAGGGTCAGAATTGGCAGGTAGACGATCATGATAATCAATTGGCCGTAGAGAATTTCTTTGCTGGCTTCGCGCGAGGCCTGGTACACCACTTCACGGCGTTCAGCGGCAGAGGGCGGTTGGGCATGTTCATGTTGAAAAATCGCCAAGCGGCGAATGCTGTTTTCGACAATCACCACAGCGCCATCGACAATAATGCCAAAGTCCAGGGCCCCGAGGCTCATTAAATTGGCGCTGAGTTTGCCTGCCACCATGCCTGTGAGCGTAAAACACATCGCCACAGGAATAATCATCGCGGTGATCAAGGCTGCGCGAATATTGCCCAAAAACAGAAAGAGAATCACCACCACCAAAAGTGCGCCTTCACCCAGGTTTTTTTCGACCGTGTGAATGGCTTTGTCCACCAGCTCGGTGCGATCGTAGACGGGTTTGGCCCGCACCCCGCTGGGCAGGCTTTTGTTGACTTCAGCCAGTTTTTCGCCCACGGCCTCCGCCACTTCGCGGCTATTGGCCCCAATTAACATCACAGCGGTGCCCAAGACCACCTCGTGGCCGCCGCGGGTGGCGGCCCCTGTGCGCAGCTCTTTGCCCAAGGCCACCTGGGCCAATTGGCGCACGCGAATCGGAAAACCACTGTGGTAATCCACGATGATATTCTGGATATCTTCCAAGCTCTGGGCTTGGCCAGGTACCCGGATCAGGTATTGCTCGCCGTTGCGTTCGATATATCCAGCGCCAACATTGGCATTGTTGTTTTCGAGGGCCATGACCAAATCCCGCAGCGAAAGGCCGTTGGCCACCAGTTTTTCGGGATAAGGGGTAACGTGGAATTGTTTCTGAAAACCGCCCATCGAATTGACGTCGGTGACCCCTTTGACGGTGCGCAATTGGGGCCGAATCAGCCAGTCTTGCAAGGTGCGCAGGTCCATCGAGGTATACGCGCTGCCGTCGGCCTTGCGGGCATTGGGAGCCGCTTCGACCGTCCACATAAAAATTTCACCCAGGCCTGTCGAAATCGGGCCCATTTCAGGTGAAATGCCCGGTGGCAGGCGGTTGGCAGCCGTTTGGAGTTTCTCTCCGACCTGTTGGCGGGCAAAATAAATATCTGTGCCGTCTTCAAACACCACAGTGACTTGAGAGAGACCGTATTTGGAGAGGGAGCGGGTCTGTTTGAGGTGGGGAATGCCCGCCATCAAGGTTTCGACCGGAAAGGTAATGCGCTGCTCTGCCTCCAAAGGAGAATAGCCGGGGGCCTGGGTATTGATCTGGATTTGCACATTGGTAATATCAGGGACAGCGTCGATCGGCAGGTGCTGAAAGCTAAAAATGCCAGCGGCCAGCACAGCCAGAGTCAAGACCATCACCAACCAGCGCTGCTCAATCGAGAAGCGGATCAAACGGTTTAACATGGAGTTATTCCTCCCCTGCCGTTAAAAAGACCGACTTGATCACAAAGCTATTTTTGCTGACATAGTTTTCGCCCGGTTTGAGGCCTGTGCGAATTTCAACCCATTCGCGGTCCTGGCGTCCAAGCTGAACGGGACGCATCTGAAAGGTATTGCCCTGTTTGACAAAGATCACGGGTTTGCCTTCGAATTGCTGCACAGCGATGCGCTGAACCGCCACAGGCACCGGAAAAACCCCTTCGGTCACAGCGACAGTGACATACATGCCGGGCCGCCAGATCAGCCCCGGATTGGCCAGATGGGCATGGGCCTCCGCTGAGCGGCTGGTCTCGTTGACCAGCGGTTTGACATGGGTGATTTGACCCGAGGAACTCTGTTTGAGCCCCTCAGCACGCACCATGACCCGCTGTCCCAGGCGCACATGGTCGAGTTCACTTTCGTAGATTTGCACCTCGGCCCAGATTTCGGAGAGATCGGCAATGGTGTAGAGGGGGCTTTCGGGCATGACGCCCTGCCCTTGGTTGATCGGTTTTTCGACCACCACACCACTAATGGGAGAGCGAATTTCAAAGCGGGTGAGCTGAGACGGAGAAAGAGATTGCAAGCCAGCAGGGCCAAAGGTCAACAACTTGGCTTTGCTGGAATTCAGGGCAGAATCAGCCATGCTCAGATTTTTGCGCTGTTCCAGCAGCACGTTTTCGCGTTGCCAGGTGATCTCTTCTAAGGCCCCCAGATACATGGCTCTGGCGCTTTCCAGCTCTTGCCGAGCAGTTTCAAATTCCTGAGAAGTGGCCAATTGAGAGGCGATCAGGTCTTTTTCGCGTGTATAACTCTGATGCGCCAATTTTAAACGGGAATAAAAGCTGAGCAATTGGCTTTTGCTGCTGCCAATTTGTAAGCTCAGCACCTGCTGATGCACCTTTTCAGGGCTTTGGCCCTGGCGCAGGGCCCGAATCAGGCTCTGAATCCGTTGGCTCAGACTGTCCTCGCGCTGAAGCTGTTTCTGGGCCAACTCTCGCTCTTGGCTGCGCTGCAAGTATTCCAGGCGCAGATCGGCCAATTCGCGGCTTTCAATCACGGCCAAAAGTTCACCCGCCTGGACCCGCTCGCCAATGTGTTTATCACAATGGGCGGCCACTCCCGCCACTTTGGAGGAGACACTACGCACCCGGTGTTGGTCGAGGGCAATTTTGCCGGGAAAATCTTTGACCTGTTGCAGGGTGCGCGGGCCCGCCGTGCGAATGTCCAATTGCGAATTTTGAATCGCTTTGGCAGTCAAGGTTTGACTGGGCGTTTGGCTGGGTGTTTGACTTTGCGCTTGGGCCTGTTTGGGGGGGGCCGGAGACGCTGTGTTGGGGGGTTCAGGGGCTTTTTCACAGCTCAAAAGGCTGAGTGTCAGACAGAGAAAGGAAGCAAAGTAAAGCCGAAAAAACATGTAAAACTCCATTTAATCATTTGATCTTGTAAAAGCAGAAGACAAACCGGCAACACCGGACAAGATCAAATCAGTAAAAGGGTCGAAGCAAGCTGGGCCAAAAAGGGGGGGGGATGAAAGGCAAAATGGTCCTGATCCCAGGGGCGGAAATCTGGCTCTTGCAGCAAGATGGGCAGAGAATCAGGCTGAAGCGGAAGGGGTTCAAAGCGAAAGGCCGTGGCCCCGCCACTGTTCTCAGGATGAGAAAGGCTTTGGGTATTGTGGGCATGAGGCCCTGATTCAGGCGCAAAAGGCATCCCCCGCAAAACGGCTTGAAAAGAACTCAATTCCTGAATTTCAGCCTTCACCTGACTGCTGGCTTGCATGTGTAAACCAGGGCTGAGACTGAGACTGTCGAGATAATCCCCCTGGTGGGGAATCAAGACATAGGCCAACATCATCAGCAAAAACAGCCCTTGGGGCAAGCGCTGTGTGAGGCTGGTTGAAAGTCTGGTTAAAAATAAGAGCTGGAAAAAACGCAGGATCATGCAAAAAATAGTACCACATGGCAAAGGCCCTGTATAGGGGGTATTGTATTTGCAACCCTGTTCAGCTTGGGTTCAGATTCGGGAGCTAAACTCAAGGTATCAAAGTGAAAGGAATTGAATCTCAAATGGATTCTGTTCAAATACATTTATTGTTAAATCACGCCCCAATCATGGGGTCGCTCTTGGCAACCGCCCTCTTGGCCTGGGGTCTCTTGCGCAAAAACGAAGAGGTCGTGCGGGTCAGTTTGTATATTTTGGTCGGCAGTGCACTGGCCGCTCTGCCTGTCTATTTCAGTGGCGAAGGCGCCGAAGAGGCTGTCGAACATCTGCCAGGGGTGGTCGAAAACCTGATTGAAGATCACGAACATCTGGCCAAAGTTGCGATTATGATAATGGAAGGGCTCGGATTGGCAGCACTGGGAGGCATCTTTTTCTCGTTTCGCAAAGTGACCCTGCCACTCTGGTATGCCGGTCTCTTGCTCACTCTGGGGCTCATTAACGGGGGCGTCATGGCCCAAACCGCCCATCTTGGCGGCTTGATTCGCCACAGTGAAATCCGCTCTGGGGCCGCCAAAGAACAGAATGACAAACAATTGAAAGAGCAGCCGAAAGATACAACGGAGCAGAAAAATGAATCAAAAAAGGAAAACGACCATGATCACGATGATTAAACAACTGACGCTGTCTCTGTGTTTGGCTGTCGGAATTGCTCTCCCTATTGTGACAGCTCTCCCGGCCCAAGCGGGTTCCGAATCCCCTCCCCCTGTGGCCCTGCAGCAGGCCCTGCAGAAATTTCTGCAGGGTCACAAAGGCCGCCTACTCAAACTGGAATACGAAGATGACAAAGTCCCTTTGTATTACCGGGTGGAATTTCTGGATGGCCAGGGTGTCTTGCAGCATTTTGTGATTGAGAGCCAAAAGGTCCAAAACCTGAATCAGCCTGTCAAACACTACCCTGCCCCCCCGGCCAATTTGCTCTCGCTGCAACAATTATTGCAAAAAGTCTTTGGCAAAAATTCGCCCCGTCTGCTCGAAGCCACACTCAAGCCCCACAAAGCCGGGTTTCAGTACAAATTGGAGTGGCTCGATGCCCAGGGAGTAAGCTGGGAAGGCCAGTATGACGCCCGCACGGGCAGGCAGCTCGCGCGCAAACGGGATTAACATGCGCCTGCTGCTGGTAGAAGACGATAGCGCTCTGGCCGCCGATCTGCGCCTGAAATTGGCAGAGGCAGGATACGCGGTGGACTGGAGCGCTTCGGCGCGGGATGCCGACTGGCTGCTGCGTCAGGAGGACTACCAGGCCGTGATTCTGGATTTGGGCCTGCCCGATCAACCCGGATTGGACCTGCTCAAAAGCTGGCGACAATCTCAGCAAGACCTGCCTGTCTTGATCCTCACGGCCCGTGGGGCCTGGTTTGAAAAAGTGGAAGGTTTAAAAGCCGGGGCCGACGATTATTTGGCCAAACCCTTTCACAGCGAAGAGCTTGTGGCCCGTTTAAACGCCCTGATTCGCAGACACAACCGGGCAGTGCCCGGCCAGTTAGTGGTGGGAGAATTGCAATTGGACGAAGCCCGCCAAGCGGTTTTATTGGCCGGACAGGCCCTGGCGCTCACCGGGCACGAATTTCGCCTCTTGCGTTTTTTGATGCACCACCCCGGCCAACTCTTTTCCAAGGGCCAGCTCGCAGAGCAGCTCTATGACCTGGAACAGGAAGTCGACAGCAATACCCTTGAGGTCTTTATTGCTCGCTTGCGCCAGAAAATTGGCAAAGAGCGGATTGTCACCCGCCGGGGACAGGGGTATTGCCTGCATGTTTAGGCCGGGTTCGTTGCACCAACGCTTGGCCAGGGGGATTGCCCTGGCCCTGCTCTTGCTCTTTGTGCTGCAGTATTGGGGCGTGGACATGGCCTTGCAACACCTGACCCGCAGCTATGTGCGCTCACGCCTGGAGCATGATCAAGAAAATCTGCTTCAGGCCCTGGAGATGCAACCTGGTGGCATTCCCCTTCTGCGCCAAGATCGCCTCAGTCCGACTTTCTTGCGGCCTTTTTCGGGGCATTATTATTTGATTCAAACCCAGAGCCTGAGTTTGGGCTCGCGTTCGCTTTGGAACCATGTTTTGCCAACGTTGCCATTGGCAAGCGGCCAGCTTCAGATGACCTATCTGGCTTCCGCCCAAGGCCCGCTGAGACAGCCCTTGCTGATGCTCAGCCGGGGCTTTGAAAAAGGCGGGCAGCCCCTGACGCTGACAGTGGCGGAAGATTTGAGCACACTCGAAAGCCAAATGACCCGCTTTCGCTGGATCTATGCCCTGATCTCCAGCTTGTTTTTGTTTTCTTTGCTGGCTTTGCAGGCCTGGCTCTTGCGTTTGGGCTTGCGCCCACTGCGGACGATGCAGGCCGATCTGCTGGCCCTGGAACAAGGCCAAAGACGGGATTTGGGCCTGAACCTGCCCGCTGAATTGCTCCCTTTGGCCTTGGCGTTTAACCGTCTGCTGGTGCTCTTTCAGGTGCGTTTACAGCGCTCTCGCGAGTCGTTGGGGGATCTCTCCCACGCTTTAAAACGCCCGCTGACCCGGATTTACCAATTGCTCGAAAGCCGTCCCTGGCCAGAAGTAGAGGCCGAGGCCCAGCAGCTCAAACAGCTGATTGAATTGGAATTGCAGCGGGCCCGCACGGCAGGAACAGCCCAGCCGGGCCTCTCCGTGCACCTGTCTGAAGCGGTTTCAGACATTCAGGCTGTTTTAACCCCGATTTATGCCACCCGCGCTTTGCACTTTGAGCTGGATTTGCCCCGCGATTTGCGGGTCTGGATCGATCGCGAAGACCTGCTCGAAGTGTTGGGCAATTTGCTCGACAATGCCTGCAAATGGGCGGCTTCCAAAGTCGTGATTCGGGCCGGGCAAACAGACAGCCATTGGTGGCTGGAAATTTGCGACGATGGCCCCGGTTGCCCTGAGGCGTTTTTGGCAGACCTGACCCAGCGTGGGGTGCGGGCCGATGAACACATGCCCGGCCACGGCCTGGGGCTGGCCATTGCCCGCCGGATTGTCAGCAGCTATGGCGGCCGACTCAACTTGGCCAATCTCAGCCCCGGCCTGGGCGTCACAATTGAAATGCCCCAACAGTTCTGAACCCAAACGGGAAGGGTCTGTTTTTGTGTCCGGAGTACCTCTGCTGGGAGAGCAGCAGGAGTAAAATGAGGAGAGACAGTGTCCCACTGTCTCGCTTTTTGGAGATTTTAAAAAGGAACCTTTTTCATGACCCGTAAAATTCAGCTAGGCATTCTCTTCGGTGGCCGTTCTGCCGAACACGAAGTTTCAATTCAATCGGCCCGCAATATTATCGAAGCCCTCGACAAAGACAAATACGATCTGACCCTGATTGGCATCGACAAAGACGGGGGCTGGTACCTCAACGAAACCACCTCCTTTTTACTCGAATCACAAACCCCTGAATTGCTCAAACTCAACGAGGCCCGTCAGGGCCTGGCGCTCTTGCCCGGCGGCAGCGGGCACCAATTGGTCAAAACGGCAGACATGAGTCAATTGCCCACGTTGGACGTGGCCTTCCCGGTTTTACACGGCACCTACGGCGAAGATGGTGCGGTGCAGGGCCTGCTCAAAATGGCGGGCATTCCCTGTGTCGGCAGTGGCATTTTGGGCTCTGCCGTGGGCATGGACAAAGACGTGATGAAACGCCTCTTGCGCGAAGCGGGCATTCCCACCCCGCGTTTTGTCGTTTTACACGCCTCACAACGGGCGGAAATCAGCCTGGAGGCAGTGCTGGAAGAATTGGGGGGCTATCCCCTCTTTGTCAAACCCGCCAATTTGGGCTCGTCGGTGGGCATTCACAAGATCAAATCCGCGGCCGACTGGGAACCCGCCTTGGAAGACGCCTTTGGTTTTGACCACAAATTGGTGATCGAAGCCGGGCTCAATTGCCGCGAAATCGAATGCTCGGTGCTGGGCAACGAAACACCCCGCGCCTCGCTGCCGGGCGAGGTGATTGTGCAGGCCGAATTTTACAGCTACGAAGCCAAATACATCTCCGAAGATGGGGCTCGGCTCGAGATTCCGGCCCATTTGCCGCCTGAGCAAATTTCAGAAATTCAGCGCCTGGCTGTGGAGACCTTTCGCTGCCTAAATTGTGAAGGCCTGGCCCGCGTGGACTTTTTCCTGACCCCCGACAACCAGCTCTACGTGAATGAAATCAACACCTTGCCCGGCTTTACCCGCATCAGCATGTACCCCAAACTCTGGGAGGCCAGTGGTATTTCTTACCGCGATTTGCTCGATCAATTGGTGGAACTCGCTTTGCACAAAGCCAGGCAGGATCGCGGTTTGCGCACAAGCTATTTGGATTGAGCGCGCCCTTCTTAAGAATGTTATAGTTGAAGTTGATGCCCAGAGTTTTCCTCATGGATAAGAGGTCATATTTGTTATGCTTACAGGTTTGTACATTGACAATTACAAGTCTTTTGTCAATTTAAATTTGGGTTTTGAAAATTTAAATTTGCTCTTAGGGAGCAATGGTAGTGGAAAAACATCTGTTTTAGATGTTTTATCCGCAATTCAAAAGCTGTTGAGTGGCACAGCAAAAGTTGCAGATGGGGATATTTTTCCGTCAAGCACACTGACTCGTTGGCAATCACTTCATTCCCAAACATTTACCCTTTCTGCAACTTTAAACAATGAAAACTATGTTTATCATCTACAGATAGTGCATCCAGACGTCTATGCAGGGGGGGTATCTAAATCACAAGTACTCCAAGAAGCTCTTGAGGTGAATGGGCGTTCTTTATTTCATTTTGAAGATGGAGAAGTCACTCTATTTAAAGATGCTGATTCAGGAAGGTCAAACTATTCTGCTGATTGGTCTGAATCCGCCCTTGCACGTGTGCCTGCTCATCGCAAAGAACATCAAAATCTGATCAGATTTCGTGAATTTATTCAAAATATAATTATTTGCAAGATTGAACCTCTTCATTTTGTTTCTGATGCGGTTTCAGAAGATGCCATGTTGGCGAAAAATGGGAGTAATTTTGCCTGTTGGTATCGGCATCTTGTGCAAGAAAATGCAGAGTTACTCTCTGAATACTTCAATGAAATTCAGCATGTGATTGATGGGTTTAAATCCATTCGTTTAGAAAAAGTCGGTGTAGAGACCCGGATTATGAAAATCAAATTTGAACATATGGATCAATCTTATGAGTTGCAATTAAATGAACTCTCTGATGGTCAGAGGGTTTTGCTCGTTTTATATGCTTTTATTTATTTTTCGGCCCATCATTCTCAAATCATTATTTTGGATGAACCAGATAATTTTATCGCTCTGTCTGAGATTCAACCCTGGCTCATGGCACTCAAAGACAAACTTGAAGAAGGATTATCTCAAGTTATTATTTGTTCTCATCACCCTGAGTTGATAAACTATTTGGGCAAAGATGCTGGTATTCTATTGAATCGCGAAAATGGGGGGCTCACCACTGTTAAATCTGTTGCTGAGTTGCCTTTGCAAGAAGGAGCACTTCCACTTTCAGAAAGATTTGCGCGTGGGTGGATCTGAATTCAAATGAGAAGGGTACAGTGTGTTCTGCTCTGTGAAGATAGACAACACGAGGCTTTTGTTCGGCGTTTTTTACGTGGGAAATTAGACATTCGTGATATTCGGGTGCTGATTTGTCCACCGGGCCAACAAGCGGCAGAACAATGGGTAAGGATGCAATATCCACGAGAAGTACGGGCTTTAAGACGTAACCAGGTGGCGACGTCTTTGGTTGTTATGATAGATGGGGATCTTTACCCAATTCCTCGTTTGCAAATTTTAGAACGGGCTTTGTCTGAAGAAAGTTTATCTCTTCGCTCAGCAACGGAACCTATCGCTATTTTTGTTCCCAAACGCAATATTGAAACCTGGATTGCCTACTTAAATGGGCAAACGGTTGATGATCAAACAACTTACCCTAAATTGCAGCGTCAAAGAGATTGTCAATCCGCAGTAGATATATTGAAACAGATGTGTGAGCAAAACCATCTCCGTCAACCTTGCCCTCCTTCTTTGCAAGAGGCCTGTGAAGAATACCTGAGAATTTAAGCGTGTTATCTTTTGCTCGCAGGCTGGCTTTGAGCGGGCTCAGGCAAGGCCAATAATTGCTCAAAGCGCACCTGCGCAATTTGGAAATTATAACTGTTTTCCAATTGCGCCAATCGGGCCTGCCGCAGTTGATTGAATGCGTCCAGCCATTCCAGCAGAATGGCTTTGCCTGAATGATAACGCAATTGGGCAATGCGAAACTCCTCCTCACTTTGGCTTAAGACCTGGGCACTCAACTCCAAATTGGCGCGATTCAGTTGCAAGCTGTGCCATTCCTTGAGCAGTTCTGCTTGTAAGCGGTTTTGAGCATCATTTAAGCGGTTTTGGAGCTGGCTGGCTTCGCGTTTAAGCCTTTCCACTTCTGCGTCTCTGCGAAAACCATCAAAGACGGGCAAGGAGATCAACAAATCCAAAGCGACACCACTGGAATAGTCCATTTCGGGTCTTTCGGGCACACGCAGTTCAGCGACCCCCACCAAATAGACAAAGGGAAAATAACTGGCTTGGGCAATCTGAACCCGTGTTTCGGCTTCGGCCAACATGGAGCGAAAAATCCGAAGCTGGGGGGTATTTTGCAGGGCCAATTTGCCCGCATCAGGTAATGAGGGCAGATAGCCGCCACTGGGGTTGGCCGCCAATTCTGGAAGCGGGGGCAGCATTGCCTGTGGCGGCAGAGCTGCCCAGCGGCGCAGATCTGCATTACTTTTTTCCTGTTCCAGACGATTGTTATTGAGTTCTTGCAAACGGCGGGCATGTTCGCTGCGTACCCGTAGCAGAATATAATAGGGGTCTTTGCCCAGACGGTAACGCTCTTCAGCGAGGCTGAGAGCGACCTCAAGGCGCTTTAACTCTTGATGCAGCACACGCTGCTGAGCGCTCAACATGCGCCGCAACAGTTGTAGCTGTTGCACTTCGGCCAGCACCTCCAGCCGCTTGCTTTGGTATTCCGCTTCACTTTGTTCGAGGCGGCGTTTGCCGCCTTCGAGCTGGGCCTGTACCTTGCCCCCTGTGAACAGCGGGTAGAGCGCGGTCAAGTTGAGATTGGCCGTAAGTCCGGGCGGGCGCATACTCATATTGGCGGGTTCTATCCCCGGCACGGGCATCGACATGCGTTGATTGCTGCCAGCTGTGCTCTGACTGTTAAACGAGAGCCAGGGCCAGAGTTCTGCTTGTAAGCGGCGGTAATCAGCCCGCGCCATTGCGATCCCTTCTTGGGCCGCCAATAATTCGGGGTTGTGTGCCAAAGCCCGCTCAAGCAGGTCGTTCTCTGTTTGAACCCTCTCGCTGGGGGAGGGCTCTGCCAATGCGGGGGCAAACCCGAATCCCAAAACCAGCAAGAGGGCCATGATGACTGATTTCATGTTTTTTTCCTCCAGCGCAGCCAGCTCAGGTGCAAATCGTCCACAAGGGTATGCATCATGGGAATATCCCAAAGACTCAACAAAGTTCCTGCTGTCAGCCCCCCAATCACCACCATGGCCAAAGGAGCGTAGGCATCCAGGCCAGTGGGTGGGGCAAAGGCGATGCGACTCATGACCAAAATCGTGATCAAAGAAGTCATCAAAATCGGGCGCAAACGTTCAGGGCAGGCTCGCCTGACGGCTTCATCGCGGGGGAGACCTTCGCGGCGGTAGCGCAAGATATGGTCAATTAACAAAATGGCGGTGGTAATGTCCATGCCGGTCAAGACGATCACAGCCATGATCGAGACAGAGGAAAAGGCCATATGGGCCAGAAACAAGGCCAGAAACACCCCTGTCAATTCCAAGGGCAGTGAAAAAACCATCTGCAGGGGTTGCCAAAATCCCCGGAACTGGGCCACCAGAATAAAGAAGATCAGTAGAACAGATAACGCCATGCCCTGAAAGAGACGCGAAAAGCTGTCCATCATCTGAGTCATGTCGCCCCGCATTTCAATCGTATAACCCGGAGGCCAGTTCAGGGCCCCCATTGCCTTCATCAGCACTTCCATTGAGGCATCCATTGAAGGCTTGTCCCCAGGGCGATAATAAGCCAAAACAGTGTTGCTGCGGCGAATACCGTCGCGCTCGATCAAAGTCGGAGAGGAACTTTTGCGCAAGCTGGCCAGAGATTTCAGTGGCACAGCGGCGCCTGTGGGGGTGATCACTTCAAATTGTTCCAGGTCAGCCAGCGACAGGCGTTGTTCTTGTTCCAGGCGCAGCAGAATCGTGTTCTGGCGCACCTGGGGGGTGTAAAAATCCTCTTCTGTCAAACCACCCCGCAAGGCGTAAAACAGTTGTTCACCCAGCTCTTTGACACTCAGGCCCACTTCTTGCAGTCGACGCAGATCGGGTTGTACTTCCCAAGTCGGAACACCCATGGTCCAAGCAGAGCCAACTTGGTACAACCCCTTGGTTTCACGGGCAATTTTTTCGACTTCTTGTGTCATTTTATCGATGACGTGGAGATCTTTGCCTGTGACCAGAATGGAAATGGGGGCCTGGGAGCTGGCCATGACATCGCTCCCCATTTCTTTGATCTGAAAACGGCGGATACCGGGAATCGTGGTCATTGCCCTGTGTTGAATTTCATCGACCATCTGCCAAAGGCTGCGTTTGCGCGTGTCTTTGTCGCTGAAGGTGAACATCATGCTTGCACCATTAACACGGTTCATGGCATAACCTGTAAAATAAGTGCCTCCTGGCTCAGCGCCCAGTTCAGTTGAGACCCGCTCGATTTCGGGATACTCAGCTATGATCTCTTCGACTGCACGCACAATTTGCTCGGTACGCTCAAAGGAGGTACCCGGCTGGGCTTCAAGCACGCCGTAGGCCTGTCCCACATCCGCCAACGGCATCATCTCTCCACCAATGAACCAAAAAAAGCCAAAGCCAATCACCACAGTGATCAGAATGCGAATCAGGTTATTAAAACGGTGGTGCAAGAGCCAATCGATCAGGTGGGCATAGCGCTGCTCAAGCCGCCCGAGAAAACGATCAAAGGGGTAGACAATCCAGCGGTAAATCGGATTCTGTGTCGGTACAGGCGTTTCGGGCTCTGGCTTGAGGAGTTTATCTGCAAGCACGGCAGTGAGGGTCATCGAGACCACAAAGGAAACGCTCACGCCAATCACGATTGGCCAGACCAGCCCTTCAAACATCAATTGCACAATGCCTCCGGTAAACAGCAGGGGCAGCAAGCCAACAATCAAGACCAGGGTTGAAGCCGCAACAGAGACCCGCACTTCAGAGATGCCATCAATGGTTGCCTGCCGGACCGATTTGCCAAGTTTGATCTGCTTTTGAATGGCATGAATATCAATAATGGAATCATCGACCAGGCGACCAATCGCCACCAAAAAACCAATCAGCGTCGATGAATTCAGACTCATGCCAAAAGGCACCATGATCAGGATCGAAAAAGCCAGCGAAACGGGAATGGTCAAAACCGAAATAAACGTGGCCTGAAGATTCCCATGGAGAAACAAAAACACAGCAATGGCCGTTAAAATAATCGCCAAAAGCAGTTCTTCAAGCATATTTTCCATCAGAATATCGACAAAATGGGCATTGTCGTAGGTGGTCTCGATCTTGAGACCGGGATACATTTTCTGAATTTCTGCCAGTTCTTGTTTAACGGCTGCAATGACGTTGGGTGAACTGGCCCCCGGATTCTGGATAATCTGCACAGCCACTGCATCTTCATAGCGCTTGCCCGCTTTGAGATAGTGATAGGCACTGCGCTGTTCGCGAAAGGTGTCTTTAACCGTTGCCACATCACGCAGAGAGACAATTTGATCCCCTTCATTTTTGATCGGCAAATGAAGCAGGTCTTGAGGCCGAATGGGCTTATTGTCGATGCGCACAATGCTCTCTTGTGCCCCTTTTGTGAGTAAACCTGCACTGAGGCTGAGATTATTTAAGTCTAAAATCTGGCGCAGGGCGGTGATGCTGATACCGTAGCTTGCGAGCTTGTGGCGATCAAGGACTATCTGCAACTGACGCTCACGACCGCCATAAGGAAAAACCGATTGCACGTTGGGGATGCGCTTGAGGCGGTTGACCAGTTCATTTTCAGCAAACTCACGCAGTTGAACGGGATTCCAATCCGGGGCTCTGAGACCCAGAACCAAAACGGGGATATTCAAAGGGTCAATGGGCACTACCCAAGAAGGCTTAACATTGGCACCTGTTCCAGGCAGATCGGCTTGAACCACCCGCATAATCGCCTGAACGTTGGTGAGGGCCTTCTGCATATTGGTGCCATAGGGAAACTCCAGCGAAACCATCGAGAAACCATCCTGAGAGGCCGAGCGGATAAAGCGCAAATCTGGCACTGCCGTCATGCGTTCTTCAATCGGTTTGGAAAAATATGTTTCCATCTCCATCGGAGCCAATCCCGGCGCTTCTGT
>JBFWRL010000052.1:0-30758 GCA_050248915.1 Candidatus Sericytochromatia bacterium | reverse complement strand
AGGTCGACTCCAGCGCTGCAGGGCCACTCAGCACCACCGTTGCATCGTCTGGCGCAGCATCTATTTCTGGCTGGGAAAAAGGGTCAAGTTCTGGCATACTTTTCAGTTTAACCTATTTGCCTTTCCAGACAACGGCAGCGCCCACCGAAGATCCCAGCTCTTTGCGTGGTTTGACGTGTAGATCCTTCAGTGAGAGCTGCCAAATGGCTTTTTCACCCGAACGCAGGGAGCTAAACAAAAGGGTCTGTCCATCCAGCCAGGCAGGCTCTCCATCCCAGCTGGGCTCGTGGGTCAAACGGCGAAATTCCCTGCTGGCCAGGGTCAAAAGAAAGAGTTCGGCATTGCCCGCGCGCTCCGAGACAAAAGCCAAAGACAGCCCATCGGGAGACCAAGCGGGGGAACTGTCTGCAGCCGGGTGCTGAGTCAGGCGTTGGGGATTTTGGCCATCGGCGTTCATCAGATAGAGTTCCAAATTGCCGTCGCGGTTGGAGACAAAGGCCAGTTTTTGGCTATTGGGTGACCAGACAGGTTGATTATCCAGCGCTTCATGCTTGGTTAAACGTTTGAGATCTTTGCCTTGAGGGGTAAAGGTATAGATTTCATCATTTTTATCTTGCATATCCGAGGTAAAAGCAATCCTCCGCCCGTCGGGTGACCAAGCCGGTTGGCGGTCGATCTCGCGCTGCTGGGTCAAGCGGGTCAAATTGCTGCCATCGCGGTCCATCAAGTAGAGTTCACTGTTGTGCGTGCGGGTCGAGGCAAAGACCAGCCGTTGGCCATCGGGTGACCAACTCGGAAAATGATCCAGGGCCGGATAGCGGGTTAAATTGACCTGATCAGAGCCATCCAGGCGACAGGTATAGATCTCCCAATTGCCATCGCGGGCGGAGCCATAAGCCAAACGGGATTCCAGCTTTTCCGTCGAACAGGCCATCAAAAGCAAACAGACAGCCAAAGCCACAAGCCCTGAGCACAGGCGCGCCATATGCTGGGCCCCAGGCATCAGAGTGCGGGCTTCCCTTGCTGGCTTTCCAAGGCTTCGCGCATTTGGCGGGCCAAAGCGGGAAACTCACTGAAAACGCCATCTACCCCCAATTGGTAAAAAAAGCGGTACTCCGCGCGGGGGTCTTTGCCAAAGAAAGGGTCGAGAAAAGTCGCCTCATTGCGAAAGGTCCAGGGATGCACCGCCAAACCATGTTGGTGAGCGGCCTCAACCAGGCCCGTACTCAGCAATTGTTTGGCCGCATTGGTTTTGACCAACATTTGCTTGGGAGGGCCCACCCCATCCGCATATTCCGAAATAAACAGCAGTCCGGCTGGCGTGGCCAGTTCACGGTAAGTGCGCCGCTCTTTGCGCAGGGCAAAGTCAGCCGGTTGCCCTGCGCTGTCCAGCAATTGAATCAGCCGAATGGAGGTCATTTGATTGAGCTTTTGCAAATTGCCCACCTCAAAGGACTGAATAAAAACGGGATCAGCGGCTGAGGCATAGCCATAGCCCCTGAGCAGCGCCAATAATTTTTCTTCCAGTGGCAGGCCCAAAGCACGCGAATAGCTGGGATGTTTGGTCTCGGGGTAAATGCCGATCCGCTTACCTGTGGTCTTTTGGTGTTGGACCAACAATTGCAAGACCTCTTCGAGGGTGGGAATGCTGTGCTGGCCATTGTGTTGCTGGGGGCGAAAAGAGAAACGCTGCTTGGCTCTGAGGGTTTTTAATTCTTTGAGCGTAAAATCTTCACTGAACCACCCACTGACACGCTGACCATCAATGATTTTGCTGCGTTTGCGGGCAGCAAATTTCTGGGCCACATCGGTGGTTTCGGCCAGATTGTTCTCATGGCGCACCACCAAGACCCCATCTTTGCTCGACACCACATCGGGTTCAATAAAATCGGCTCCCTCGCTGATTGCCTGCTGATAGGCCGCCAGAGTGTGTTCGGGCAGGAGCCCACAGGCCCCCCGGTGGGCAATCACCAAAGGCATGCTATACGGGGCCGCGCTCAGAAAGGGCCGAGCAGCGACAGCGGTCGTGAAAAACAACAGTGTTCCCGCCAGAGCCAGCAGGGGCTTGAGCGGTGAAGGCAAAAGGGTGGCCATGATCACGTTTCCTATCCAAATTGCTGACTGCATTGTAACTCAGTCAATCCTGTCACGCGCAAATTTAAACTTGACAGCATTACAGTAATTAAATTAAAATACTGTCATGAAAGAAACGCATTTGACCCTCGATGAACTGGCAGAAGCCGTGGTTGCTGCACTTGAGCAATATGGTCTCTTGGCAGCTGGGGCCGACCGCCGCATTTCAGCGCGTCCAGATGGACGCACCCTGCGCTATTACACCAGTTTGGGTTTACTCGACCCGCCCCAAATTGAAAAGCGCCAAGCCCGCTATGGCCCGCAACATGTTTTACAGGCCACCGTGATCAAGGCCTTACAAAATCAGGGGCATTCCCTGGCTCAGATTCAGCAACGCCTGTTTGGTTTGACGGCGGCTGAACTGCAAACGCTGCTGGAGCAAGCCCCCAAGGCACCCCGGCAAAAATTAAAGGCCCTGCACTGGCTCGAAATCGCGCTGGAGCCGGGCCTGAGTCTCAAACTGAGTCTCGACTGGAAACTGCGGGATCGGGAAGCCCTCAAACAGACCCTCGAAGCCGTGCTCGATCAACTCGAAAAAACGGGGTTACCCCCCCAAGGAGAAAAATTGCCATGACCACACTTTCACCTGAGATTCTCGAAACGGGCCCTGAATGGGAATGGGGCGGCTTACAAATCACCACAGACAGCGGTAAGCGCCGCCTGCCTCTGACGGGAATTCAGATTGAGGCAAAGATCGCAGCCTCAGTGGCAGAAGTGAGCCTCGAACAGCGCTTTGAGAACAATCTGAGCACACCGTTGGAGGCCGTGTATATTTTTCCCTTGCCCGGTGCCGCAGCCGTCAGCCATTTTGAATTACAAGCGGGAGCGCGCACGATTGTGGCCGAAATTCAAGAGCGGGGGCAGGCCCGGCAGGCCTACCAAACCGCCTTAGAAACAGGTCACCGGGCCGCTTTGTTGGAGCAAGAGCGCGAGGGCGTGTTTACGGTCAGCCTGGGCAATCTCATGCCTGGTGAAAGCCTCAGTGTCAAACTGGTCTACTCCCAAATTTTACCCCTGAGCCAATTGGGGCTCTGTGAACTGCGTCTGCCCACGGTCGTGGCGCCGCGTTATCTGCCTGGTGAAGCTCTCGAACGCCCTGCCAGTGGCGTAGGCACAGCCCTGGACAGTGACCGCGTGCCCGATGCCTCCCGGATCAGCCCCCCCCTGCTGGCTCCAGGCTTTGACCCCCGCCTAGACTTCTCCATCAAGGTCCAGATTCTCGAAAAACAACTTGAGGGTCTGAGTTGCAGCCAACATGCCCTACAATTGGCCATGGGGCCCGAAGGATTTGTGATTGAACTGAGCCGCGAACATGAGCGCTTGAACCGGGATTTTGTCCTGCGCTGGCAGATGGCCCAGAGTGAAGCAAAACCACAATTGCTCTATACCCGCTGGAAAGAGGGCTATTTTGGGCTCTTACAATTGACGGGACCTGCCCGCAGCTGGGCCGGTGTCCCCCGTGAAGTGGTCTTTGTGGTCGATCGCTCAGGCTCGATGGCCGGCGAAAAAATGGTCTCGGCGGGGCAAGCCTGTCGCTTGCTCTTGGAAGCGCTGGGGCCCGAAGACAGCTTTGCCATCTTGGCTTTTGACGATCAATTGGATTGGTTTCAACCCAGCACGAATCCCAATGGCGCGTATTTTTTAAGTGCCGACCCTGCTGGGCAGGCCGCCGGACAGCAATTTTTAAGTTCTTTAACCGATCGGGGTGGAACGGAATTGGAAGGGGCCCTGCGTGTTGCACTACAAGCCTTACAGCACAAAGAAACAAGTCTCAAGCAGCGGGTAGTGGTCTTGCTGACCGATGGGCAAATTGGGGATGAATCAGCCGTACTCAAGCGCTTGCAACAAAACCTGGGCGATTGCCGGGTCTTTGCCGTGGGCATCGACACCGCGGTCAACGAAGCCCTGCTCAACCGTCTGGCTGCCCTTGGCGGCGGCAGCGCCCATTTTGTCGTGCCCGGAGAAAAGCTCAACGAAGCCTTGCGGGGGGTGGCCCAAGAAATGGGGGACCCGGTTTTGACCCACCTGGAGATAGCGGGCGATAACTTGCAGGGCCTGACCCCATCCCGCTTGCCAGACCTCTTTCAAGGCCGGGGTCTCAGCCTCTGTTTTCAGAGCAAAGAAGTACAGCCCCTGATCGTCACAGGCAAAAATGCCCAAGGAGAAAAGCAGGTTTTCGAGGCCCTGCCACATCAGCTTGAATTGGATGCCCTCCGTCATCTCTGGGCCCGCCGACAGCTCACAGAACTGGAAGATCGCTTCCGCCTGAATCCGGGGGACAGTGCCTTGCGCCAAGAAATGATCTCCCTCTCTTGTGAACACGGGGTGCTCTCGCGATTGACCGCTTTAATTGCCATCGATCAAAGCGAAGTCAACAATCCCAGCGGCCAGGTCAAAACCGTGGTTCAACCGGTTGAAATGCCTGAGCAATGGGCAGAGTCTGGACACGGGTTTACCGGCGCATTGCCACCACAGGCCGCCATGATGTGTGCCGCCCCCATGCCCTCAAGTCCCCCCCCCGCATATCCTTCTGCCCTGCCTGGCGGCATCGACATGATGATGCTGGAAGATGCCGAATTGGGAGGCTCTCCCCCGCCCAGGAGATCGGCCCCTCCCGCCAAAAGAGGCTTCAAGGGCCTGAAAAATCCCTTTGCCAAAAAAGCCACGCCACCCAATGCGGAGAAGGCCCAAGCACAGATTCAGGCAATCAGCGCGCCAGAACCAGAACTCAGCCAGGCCTACCAAGCCCTGCTCAAGCATTGCCAGGCGCTCAGTCAAGAACTCAAAGCGGGTCACTTGCCCACAGCTCAAGAGCTAAAACAGCAAAGAGAAGTCTTGCTACAAGCCTTGGCCCAAAGCCTTGTTGCAGATCGGCTGCCCCAATTGCAACGTTTGCTGAGGCGGGAACTGCTGGAACTGCAACAGGGGCTACAAGTAGCCAGCATTCAGGCCGAACAATTGTGGCCCCTCTTGGATAAAATTACAGCGATGCTGGTCCACGTCGAAATGGAATGGGCTGGGCTCACACAAACCCAGCAGAGCCCCTTCTGGGAGCACAGCATTTAAACACAAAAAGAGGGCCTGAGTTTTTCAGGCCCTCAACAATTGGGGGGGGTGTCAAAAAAAATGACCGAGCCCCTAAACTCAATGTTTAAGCAGCTCAATACTGAGTTTTTTACTCGGGGCAAAGCCTCCCGAGAGAAAACTCGATTTATACAGTGCACCATCGACCGAAAAGGTATAGGTATCAAAGGGACGCTCGTGAGTTTCAGCCAGAATATGTACCTCACGCGCATCAGGGAAAGCGCCTGCAATCACGGTTTGGATGGCAGGGGGGTGCCCCGCGGGAAAACCGCCGACGCGGATCAAGCCCTCGGCGTCGTGTTCAATTTCAAGCGAAAGCGCAAACTCCAATTGCGGCAAAGCCTGGCCAATAGCCACAGGCGCTTGAAACTGCTCAGCCGAAAACTGTTTTAAAAGCGAGGGTTTGGGCAAAGTGGGAGCAGGAGACAGCCGTCCGACAGGCGGCAAAGCCTGTGACCAATTCACTGGACGGGACTCAATCTGCATGGGCATGTCCTTTCGGCTCCGGACAAAAAAGGAAAGTGGATAAATGGAGCGCAGCCGATATTAAGAATGCCCTGATTATAACAAATTCTTAACAGCCTTACAACCCCTGCAACACGATTAAATCCCAAACACAGAAAAAGGGCATTCCCAAGGCTTGAAATCAACTCAAAAGCTGAAAACGGGCTTTATTGGCCGCCTGCAGAATGGGATCCCAGACCGGCGCAAACGGCGGCGCATAACTTAAATCCAGGTCCGATAATTCGAGCACCGTCAGCTTGGCACTGATCGCCGTAGCGAGAATATCACAGCGTTTGGCCAGACTGGGGTCGTTGCCCACCATCAGCGCACCCAAGAGCCGCAAATTCTCAGCATGGTAAACCAATTGCACCCAAACCTGGCCATGCCCCTGGTAATAATGGGCCTGAGCAGGGGCTTGGGCCTCTGCCAAACGGTAGGGAATGCCGGCTTTTTCGAGACTTTGGAGATCTGCACCCGTGCGGGCAATCACCTGCTCAAAAACCTTGGTCACGGCACTGCCCACCACCCCTGGAAAGCGATCTTCGCCGCCAGAAAGCACAGTGCCTGCGACACGGCCCTGGCGATTGGCCGTCAGCGCCAGGGGAATATACACAGGTTTTTCCAAAACGCGGTGAAAGGCCTCCGCACAGTCACCTGCGGCGTAAATATCCGGGTCGGAGGTTTGCTGCCTTTCATTCACAGCCAGCGCGCCACTTGCCCCCAGTTTCAGACCAGCATCTTTGAGAAAAGGCAAATTGGGGCGCACCCCCAAACAAACCAAAACCAAATCCGCAGGCAAGCTGCCTTGATCGGTTTGAACCTCTGCGACAGAACCCGCTTCGCCAGCAAAACCCGTCACTGTCACCCCGAGTTTAAGGCTCACTTCGTGGCGGGCCAGTTCTGCACGAACCTGTTCAGTCACCTGGTCGTGTAATTGCCCCATCACCCCCGCTAGCTTTTCGACCACGGTCACATCCAAACCACGTTTTTTGAGTCCTTCAGCCATTTCCAGGCCAATATATCCAGCGCCCACAATCACAACTTTGCTGCGACCGGCCTGAATCAGGGCGTCGAGGCGGCGCGAGTCGGCCAGGGTTTTGATCGTCATCACCCCCTCCAAGTCGAGTCCCGGCCAGGGCGGCACAATTGGGGCCGCGCCCGTGGCAATCAAAAGCCGATCATAAGACTGCAGAAAGGTTTCGCCTTGGGTATTGCGGACTTGAATTTGTTTTTGAGCGGGCAAAACCGCTTCAACGGTGTGGCCAATATGCAGATCCAGCCCTTTTTTGCGAAAGCTCTCGGGTGAAACCACCACCAAATCGTCGAGCTGGGCCACGTCACCGCTGAAAAAATAGGGAATGCCACAAGCCCCATAAGAGGTATTTTCACCTTTTTCAAACACGGTCACGGTCCAATCAGGCTGCCGTCTGCGAATTTGCATGGCCGCGCTCATGCCCGCCGCATCACCGCCAATAATTACGATTTGCATATAGATACTCCTTTGGCTCAAAGCTCTAACAACAATATACCATAGACGGTATTCTATATCCAATTGACCTTCCTCCACCCAAATTGTATACTTGTGTATTTAATACATCCCTTTCACCCATCTGTTTTTTGTGCTGCCATCCCAGAATTCTTTCCCGTGAGGCGTATCCCATGTCCGGCCCCGATTCTGCACAGTCATCCAACTCGCTGCTCAGCATCGAGGGACGGGTGCGCGAGATCAGCTTTCAATCCGAAGAGAGCGGTTATACGGTGCTGCATTGCAAAGACCTCGCCAGCCAAAAAGTGATCGTGATGGTGGGAGACATGCCCTTGGTCAAAGAGGGCGAACGTTTAACCTTTCAAGGGAAATGGATCAACCATCCCCGCTTTGGCAAACAATTCCGTGTCCAGAGCTACGAAAGTATCATGCCCACCAGCCCCGAAGGCATTGAAAGTTTTTTGGCTTCGGGTCAGCTCAGAGGGGTGGGGCCTGTGACCGCCAAACGCCTGGTGGAACATTTTGGCGAAGCCACTTTGCAGATTCTCGATCAAGCCCCCGAGCGCCTGGAAGAAGTCCCCGGCCTGGGTGAGCGCAAAGTGCTTCAGCTTCTTGCCAGTTGGCGGGAGCAGCGCGGATTGCAACCCCTGCTGCAATTTTTAAACCGCTTCGGCCTCTCTCCCCAACTGGCACCCAAATTGTTCAAAGAATACGGCACCCAGGCTGCTCAGGCCTTGCAAAACCAGCCCTATGATTTGGCCCGGCTCTGGGGCCAGGGTTTTGCCAGTGCCGATCGCTTTGCGCGCCTGCTGGCTGAGAGCCAGGCTTTGCCCTGGCAAGCCAACCACCCCGACCGCTTGCAGGTGGGTATCAAACACGTTTTGCAGCAGGCCCTGCGCGATGGTCACCTCTCACTGCCCTTGCCCGAATTGCTGACACAGGCCAGCCAGTTGTTGGGCCTGCCCCAAAGTGAGATCGCCGCAGCCCTGGAAAAGTTGCTCAGCGAGCGCGAGCTCTGGCCCGAATTGCGTCTCACCCCCACCGCCCCCAACACGCCCCCCCTGTATGATATCTACCTCTACCGCTACGGCAAAGCCGAACAAGAAGCCGCCGAGCGCTTAAAAGAACTCTTGGGCGATTTGCCCCCGTTGGATTCAGACCGCTTTGCAGCTTGGCTGGAGAATTACCAAGCTGAGCAAAAAATGGATTTTTCAGAGGGCCAGCGCCAGGCAATCGAAGCGGCTGTAAGCCACAAGGTCATGATCTTAACAGGCGGGCCGGGCACAGGCAAAACAACGGTCAGCAAAGCCATTTTGGCCTGGTTTAAAGATCAAAAGCTGCGCTACAAACTGGCCTCACCCACGGGCCGGGCAGCCCGGCGGCTCTCAGAGGTAACTGGCGATGAAGCCCTGACCCTACACCGCCTGCTGGAATTTGATCCCCAGCTCAGGTGTTTTATTCGCGGTGCCGACGAGCCCCTCAAAAGTGATCTGGTGCTGCTCGATGAGATCTCGATGGTGGAAATGACCCTGTTTAACGACCTGCTCAAGGCCCTGCCCGACGCCTGCCGCCTGATTCTGATCGGCGACAGCGATCAATTGCCTTCGGTTGGCCCCGGCGCGGTGCTGGCAGAACTGCTGCAGAGTAAGGTGATTCCCGCGGTAAAGTTAACCGAAATCTACCGCCAGGCCCAGGCCAGCCGCATTGTGCGCAATGCCCACCGGGTCAATCAAGGCGAGCCACCGGTGCTTTTGCCACCCACGGGTCGCAACCGCAGCGAAGATGCTTTTTTTATCGCCTGCACCCAGCCCGACGACACCACCACCCAATTGCTGGATTTGGTGTCGCGCCGCCTGCCAGCCGCCGGTTATGCCCCGACAGATATTCAGGTGCTCTGCCCGATGCGCAAAGGCCAAATTGGCACCCAGGCCCTCAACCGCGCGTTGCAGGCCGTCCTCAATCCTGCCCCGGCCAGCTTAACGCCCGAGGCCGAGGTACAGGTCAGCCATCAGCGCTTGCGCCTGGGGGATCGGGTCATCCAGCTCAAAAACAATTACGAGTTGGAGATTTTTAACGGCGATCTCGGTCAGGTGGTCGAAGTCTATCCCGGTGAACGGCGCCTGAGAGTGGCCTTTGTGGATAAAACAGTGGAAATCGCAGACGAGCAATTGCAGGAATTGGATCTGGCTTATGCCCTCACGATTCACAAATCCCAAGGGGCCGAATTCCCGGTCGTGATTCTGCTGCTGACGCGCCAACACCACATTATGTTGCAGCGCAATCTGCTCTATACCGGCATGACCCGCGCCCAGAAATTATTGGTCCTGATGGGGGACCCCTGGGCGATTGAACGGGCCGCGCAGAACGAACGCCTCAAACACCGCAATACGCGCCTGGGTGAGCGCTTGCAAGTGCTCTTTGGGGCCGACCCAGCAGCGGCAATCGACTTGTCTGAAGCCCCCGTACACGTGCCATAATAACCAAAACACCTGCACAACGTGCACAAGGAGTGACAAAAAATGGCTCCATCCGCAATTTTAAATACGTTTCAACTCGGTTTTCCCTGGCAAACCGCTGATCCGTTTTTGTTCTGTGTCTATCACCAGGATTTTTATCCCAAAGGCAATGGCCAATTTGGCCCGGCGGCGTCGTTGGCGGGCCGGGATATGGGTCAGGATTTTACGATCAAAGACGGTTGGCGCATGTATCACGGCCAAGATGTGCCGGGCTTTCCGGGCCACCCTCATCGGGGCTTTGAAACGGTCACCGTGGTCGAAAAAGGCCTGATCGACCATGCCGACTCCCAAGGGGCTGCAGGCCGCTATGGCCAAGGTGACGTGCAGTGGATGACAGCGGGCAAAGGCCTGCAACATGCCGAGATGTTCCCACTGCTGAATGAAAACGAAGACAACCCAGCTGAACTCTTTCAGATTTGGCTCAATTTGCCCCGCGCCAACAAAATGGTCGAGCCCCATTTTCGCATGTTCTGGTCGGAAGATATTCCTGTGGTGAACAGCCTAGATGCCCATGGCAAAGGGACTCGTATCAAAGTGGTGGCGGGCAAATACGGCGAGCAAACGCCCCCTGCTCCCCCGCCGGATTCGTGGGCGGCTGACCCCAGCCATGATGTGGCCATTTGGGTGATTCAGCTCGAAGCGGGGGCTGAGTGGGAATTGCCAGCAGACACACACGGGCTTTCGCGGCGGCTGTATTTCTTTGAAGGTGAGAGCCTGAGGGCCGCTGGAGCAGAATTTCAACCCGGCACCGGTCTGGAATTGGACTCCAGCTTGGGCTTGCCGCTGCAAAATGGGGCGCAGACAGCCCGTCTCTTGCTTTTGCAGGGGCGGCGGATTGCCGAGCCGGTGGTGCAGTATGGGCCCTTTGTGATGAACAGCAAGGCGGAGATCATGCAAGCCTTTGAAGACTACCAGCGGGACCAGTTCGGGGGCTGGCCTTGGCCGAGTTCTGAGCCGGTGCATGGGCAGAAGGGGCGCTTTGCACGGTATGCGGATGGGCGGGAAGAGCTGCCCGTTGGGGAGTAGGTTTCTGGCCGCAAGGCTGTTTGTTTAAAATTTGACTCCCCAAATTGCGTTGTTTTTCGGTTTTTGTTGCCGGTGAGCGGCTCCGGTTGGCACAAGCCCCTGCCGTTCGGGCCGTTCGCTGCGCACGTCGTGTGCGCGCTCACTACCAGTCGCCCCGCCTTTTGCCCTCCTGGCGCGGCGGGGCTCCTCAGCACCTGCGGTGCTAAGTAAGAGCCTTCTAAGCATCGCCGTTGGCTCTGCAAGAAGCTCATAAATGCCCTCACTTACCAGGGGATTGGCCAACTCAGAAGAGACTCTTAAAGCTATTTAAACCGCAATTAGACAAAAGCTTTTATGGCTGAGGGAAGACCCATGGCTCATCTTTCAGTCGTCTTGAATATTTTATTTCAGATTCAAAAGAAATGGCTGCTGACATGCCATAATAAAATTTAAAGTCAGTAATAAAATGCAATAGCGAAAGATTGACATAAGACACCATGACAGCAGTCACACTTGAAAAAGCTTGGTATGATCACGATTCAAACATCAAACTTTTAGGCTATCTTCATGATTTTTCAGGGGAAGTGACTCTGAATAACCTAGCCATTCATTTTGTCGATCAAGAAATTGAAATACAAGGCACACCGCAACTTAAATATGAGCACAATCAGTTTTTGTTTGTGGTGGATCATTACGCTTTTTCTGATTCTTACCTATATCATATTGATCAGGCCTGGCAAGACGGTGTGTCTACAAGCTTTCCAAGAGCTTATGTATATGTGAACCTTTCTGAACAGGGGCAATTGAGCAAATCCAATAGCTGTGAAATTCAATTGCCTGTCTTTGAATTTTCAAGCAAAGCAAGGGCAGCCATCCGTTCTGCTTAAATAAAATTTGAGGTGCGGATGTATGCTACAAGATCAACAAATTTTAGCCAAAATCATGGCTTTGCCTCCCGATAAGAAAGCGGAGGTCATTGATTTTATTGAGTTTTTAGACCAAAAACTCAAGGCATCAGAATCACAAGCCAACCCATCTGGGCAAAGCCGGAATGGTTTTGGTTCTCTTAAAGGCACTTTTGTGGTGTCGCCGGATTTTGATGCCCCGCTTGAAGATTTTGCCGACAATATGTAGAGACCCGCAAGCAGACCATCAAAGTCAGTTTGAAAAAATTAACACTCAGCCAATCAATTCAAACCATCAGCGAACACGTGCTGTCATTGCAGATCGAAATCTTGCCCGTGACTATCCCTCATCTTACTCACTTACAGTCTTTGCCTTTCCATCACAGAGATCCCTTGGACCGCCTGATCATTGCCCAAAGCCAGGTAGAATCCTAAAAGTGATAAGCAAGACCTTTGTCCTGCTTACTCTGGGGATGTCTCTCTCCCCGTTGGTCAAGCCCCTGGTAAGTGAGGGCATTTATGAGCTTCTTGCAGAGCCAACGGCGATGCTTAGAAGGCTCTTACTTAGCACCGCAGGTGCTGAGGAGCCCCGACGTGCCAGGAGGGCAAAAGGCGGGGCGACTGGTAGTGAGTGCGCACACGACGTGCGCAACGAACGGCCCGAACGGCAGGGGCTTGCGCCAACCGGAGCCACCCACCCCAAGCCAACCTGAATTTCACCCACATCGTCAGCACTCAAAAAGTGACCTTGAGGATTTAACCTCTCTTTGAGATACCCGAAGCAGGGCCCCGCTCAATGCCTCAGGGCAAAAACATCGCCCGATCGGGGTAACTTTCAGGCACAGAATAGGGAATCCGTTGCACTTCCTCACCGGATTCCAGCGCATAAGTCACCAAAGAGGGGAACGCTTCCCCCGCTAAGGCAGGCAACAGACCAGTCAGATACCCCGGCGCTCCCTGTCCTTTGGCCATGATAAATTCAGAGCGGTGAGGCAAAACCGCTTTGCTGCCGCTGCGCAAATGATGCCGAATCAAGACCGGGTTTTCGTTCAATCCTGGATTTTCGTGCTCTTTGGTCATGGCTGCCGGATAGACCACCCAATCCGACTTTGCCCAACTGATCAGTGTCGGGGCCCCCCGAGAATTGGATTTGGGGATTTCAGCCACCTGTTTGACCGGACCTTGCAGGGGTTGAGCCATCAGCTTCCAAGTGAGGGCCCCTTTGGTTTTGCCTGGGCTAAAAAACAAGAGCTGCTGGGCACTGTTCTGCAATTCAAGGACCGTGTCAAAGCGGCCCAAGAGACGGGCTTTGCCTTTGAGCGGCACATGCCAGAGCTGCATGGTTTGGCCAGGGATAAAATCAGCAAAATCCGGGGACTCCTTGCCCTGTCCGGTCCAAAGCACGTAGGCATAAGAGCCATCCGGCAAAGGCACAAAATCACGAAGACCGGGCTTATTCAAGAATAGCTTGGGCCCCTTGCTGCCCACGGTGAAAATTTGAGTGCTGTAGGGCATGATCACCTTGGCATAATAACTGCCATCAGAGCGTTGAAAAGGCAGTATTTTTAAAAACCCTTTAAACCATTTCGATTGAGCAATGCGCTGGGCTTTTCGGCTGCGCGGCTCCAAAGCGTACCAATCCCAGTTATCATCCGGCCCGTGCATTTCATACAGGATCTGTCCGCGATGGCTGAGCAAGATATTTGAAACACTGTGAGGGGGCGTAAAATACGTCTGCCAATCCTGGCCTGAAGCAGATACCGTGGGAGAGACAAAGCGCTCTGGCTCTCCCACAGAATAAACCAACAACTCGGCAGCTTTCGCTGAGGAAGCGCCCGCTCCCAGCAACAGAAGAAGGATCCATAAGAAAAATTTGCCCACAGTTACGTGTTCTCCAAACAAATTTTAAATAAAATTCAGCAGCGAGAGATTGGCCAAACGCTGGGTCACGTTATACGCCGCTTGCAGGGCGGTTTCGTTCAGGGTCAGCCGTGAGATCGCTTCGGTCAGATCGGTTTCGCGCTGATCGGCCAATTGGCTGCTGAGCACCTCTTTGGTCTGGGCCACGCGGTTTTCGACCAATTCGGCCCGTTGGCCGCGCACGCCCAATTCGACCCGGCGGCTGGTCAGGGCCGTAAAGGCATCATCGACCTCGCGCAGGTGTTGAATCGAAATGGTGAGCGCCGCATCGCGCCCGGTTTTGCCGTTGATCACCTGATCACGCAGGCGAATCACCGCGTCAAAAGCGTCGATTTTTTGGCGAATCACGGTGCCGGTTTGCAGGCCGATGGCATTAAAGATTGCATTGGCCACAGGGTTATTGGTATCAACCCGAATATCTTGGCCATTGGCAGTCAGCAGCACGCGGGTGCCGCCGGTGGTGGGATCGGTGATGCGCTCACCCCGCACGCCCGTGGTCGCGGCCTGGGCATTGATCGCGTTGACGAGGGCATCAGCCACGTCGATCATATTCTGGGGCGGGTTGCCTGGGTTGGCGGCCACAGGGGCCATCGGGCCAATATCCACGCCGTTGATCAGCAAATCACCGGCATTGATCGGGTTGAGATAACTCACCCCGGCGGCGGTGGCGGGAATCTGAATTTTGGGGCCATCGCCATTGGTTTGCAACAAAAACGGCGAGCCGGTCAGGGAGTTGAGGCGAATGCCTGAAGGCCCCGAGGCAATGGCTGAGACGCCAGTGGTACCACTTTGGGCATTGATTGCCGCAATCACGGTGGCGGCATCAGCGGCAGGCACCCCAGTGAGCGGGCCCGGCACGAGGATATTGGTGCCGTTGAGCATCAGTTCACCGGCGGCCAAGCTGTCACCAGCAAGAAAGGTCACAGGTGCGCCAGAGACGGCACTGCCAAGGCCTGCTGCGGGAATATCCCGGCCACTGAGCAGACGGGTCTGCTCGCGTTGCCCCGAAAAAGCCTCGTCGCCGCTCATATTCAGCGGCAGCAATTCTTGGCGGCCAATCTGGGCCAGGTTTTCGCCACTGTCGCCCTGGTAGACCACATCGGTGATGCGCTGGTCGCCGTTGCTAAAATACAGGCGGCCCGTGGCGTCAGTGCTGGCGCGGATACCCGTGTCGGTGGAGCGGTTGTTGATCGCCGTGACGATTTGGCGTGCGCGCTGGGGAGCCGTTAAAGTGGCATCAAAGGTCAGCGGGGTGCTAAAAATATCCACACCATTTAAGACCAAGCTGCCTTTGCTCAAGGTCAAGGCACCTGCCGCAGCCACCACCCCATTAACGGCAGCGGCATTGCGGGTCTGTTCGTAGACCTGATTGAGCAAGTTGATCTGGGCAGGGGCCCCGGCAATTTCAAAGGGCTGCTGGGATTGCAATGTGACAAAGCCATTGCCATCGGTCTTGGCGTAGAGTGCGGTCTGGTTGGAGATCGTGTTGATCGCAGTGGCAATCACCTGGGCATTTTGTTCTGCCGTATTGGCGGCATTAAAGGTCATAGCGGTGTTTAATGTCACGCCATTGATCGTCAGGGTGCCCGCAGGCACGTTGGCCAAAGCGCCGGCAGCCAGCCGCTGGGAAGTAAAACGGGTATCGCTGAGAGCCAGGTTTTCGTTGCGAAAGACATTCAGGCCCCCCACGCCGGGAAGGCCCTGGCCCGAGACCTGAATCGGCTTGTTGGAGGGAGCGCCATTTTTGTCGAGATTGACCAAGACAATCCCAGTCAAAGGGGCTGCGCCCGGTGCGGCAAAGGTGCCATTGGGAAAATTGACCGCACGGGCAGTTACGCCGGTTTCGACCGTTTTGGCATTGATCCGTTCAACCAGGGCCTGGGCATTGTCTGCCGCGCTGCGGGTCGGTTCAATCACCGAAAAAGATCCCATATCCACGCCGTTGATCAACAGATCGCCGCCATTGAGCGAAAACGAACCGGCTGGTACGGTGGTCATCGACCGGGTTTCCAGGCGGGTGCTAAAATTGCCGCGATTGAGGTTGAGCTCGGTCATGGCGGTGCCTTCGAGCACCAGGTTTTTTTCGGATTTAAACGGGGCTTTGGCCGATTGATAACCCCCAAAGATAAAATTGCCCTCGTGGGTGGCGTTGCCAATATCCGAGAGCCGTTCGAGCAGGCCTTCGAGTTCAGCAGAAATGCCCTCCATTTGCTGTTGGTTCAAACTCTCGTCAGCAGAGCGAATCGCCAATTCGCGCACCCGCTGCAGCACCTCGCCCGCAAATGACAATTCATTGTCGGCCTGCAGGTTAAAATCGTGGGCTGTATTGGCATTGCTGCCAATGCGCTCCTGAAAGGCAATGGCCTTGCGCAAATCCAGCGAAATGCCTGTGGCCGTAGGGTCTTCGGAGGGTTTATCAAAGCGAAAGCCGCTGCTGATTTGTTTTTGGCCAACAAAGAGATCATTCTGGCGGGCCTGAATCTGGCTCAGCGAGTTGCGCTGCAACATTTGTTGGGTAATTCTGATCATTGTTAGGCTCCGAGTCCGTTCACAATCTGATTCAGCATTTCATCCATGGTGGTCATCACCCGCGCTGCCGCTGAAAAAGAGCGCTGAAACTGCAGCATATTGGCCAGTTCTTCATCCAAATTCACACCTGAGACCGACTGGCGTTGATTGTCCACGCTGGCTTTGACCAAATCGAGTGTCTCTGTGCGCTCACGGGCCTGGCCAATGGTATTGCCCATGGTGGTCACCAACGTGCGGTAATAGTCTTCGAGACTCTCACCGCCAATGGTGGCCTGAAAGCGCAATTGGTAAATCGCACGGGCCTGGCTGCCATCACCCGGTGGGAAAGAGGCATCTGCCGCCAAGGCCAGCAATGAAGGATCGGCTTGAATTGTGCCACTGACAGCCAGATTCGAGGGGTTGGTGCCGGTAAAAAAGGGCCGATTGCTCTGGCCATTCAGGTCAAAGGCCTGGGAATGAATGGTGTTTACGCGCCGAATCAGGGTGGCCGCCAATTGATGAACGCGGTTGAGGGTGTCCGGCAAAATCCGGGTTTTGGTGTCGAGCAGGCTTTCGATCTTACCACCGGGCTGGTTCATATAGATGCTGTCGCCGACCTGCAGAGAGGTCGAGTTGGTCAGGGTATAATCGCCCCCAGCGAGGCCCGTCAGGGTCAGACCCGTGCCGGTCACTTCGAGATTGATCAAATTGCTGCCATTGCCGGTGCCGGTCAAGATCAGGCGCCCAGAGGGGTCGAGGGCGGCTGCCACACCGGTTTGGCCCGTGCGCAGGTTGATCTGATTGACCAGCAAACCCGCATTGGCCGCTGCGGCTATATTCAAAGGCGGGTCACTGCCCAAAATATCCACGCCGTTGATCACCAGATCCCCCCGGTTGAGGGTGGCGGGAAAGCCCACCGGGTTTTGGCCGCGCAGCAAATCTGGCTCGCGGCGCAATTCAATCGCGTGCCAGACATTTTGGCTGACCAGGGCTTTGCCATCACTTTGGACCTGCACTGTGCCATTTTCAAAGGTCTGAATCTGGATTTTTAAGAGGCTGCCGATCTCATCCAAGAGGCGGTCGCGTTGGTCCATCAAATCGCCGGGGGTCTCCCCCAAATTCACGCGCAGCGAAATCTGCTCATTGAGTTGGGCCAATTGCATCGAAATCTGGTTGGCTCGGTCCACCGATTGGGTCAAATCGCGATCCGCATCTTCTTGCAGGCGGTAGACATCTTCAAAAAAGCTGCGCAGGCCGTAGCTCAGATCGTTGCCTGCCGCCACCACAGTCTGGCGCAAAGCGCGGTCATCGGGACGCAAACTGGCCTCTTGAAAACTGTTAAAGAATTTTTCAATCGTCAGACCCAGCGCACTTTCACCGAGTTCACCGAGCGAGGTTTCCATCCGTTCGGTATAGTTCAAACGGGTCTGGTAATAGCTCTGCTCTTGGGTTTTGAGTCGGTATTCTTTGTCCAAAAACTCATCGCGCAGACGCTGCAGCCGATCGGCCTGTACGCCTTGGCCCACACTGCCTGGATAAATGGCGCCCAAACCATAAATATCTGGGGCGGCCTGGAGATGCAAACGCTGACGGCTGTAGCCCTCAACCCCGGCATTGGCAATATTGTGGCCGGTTAAATCCAAATTCTGCTGCTGGGTAAAGAGCGCGCTGCGGGCAATATTAAAACCGAGAAAAGCAGGTCTGACCATAATTAAGCGTTGTACTCACAAAAACTGGCATGGGATTCGGCCCGGGTCTCGACCTGGCCATAAGGCGAATAGACCGCAGGGGTATTGGCACAGGCCAAACTGCGGTAGAGTTCGGTGGTGTGTTGGATATACATCAAGCCCTGTTCCAGCAAGACCTGATTTTTGGCGCGCAGTACACGCAACTCAGCCACATGGGTATTGATTTTTTCTTGTAAGACCTTAAACTGGGTGCGCAGACGCAGATCCGAGAGCTGAGCAACAAAGACAGAAAGTTGACCATTCCAGGGCTTCAAGAGTATTTGGCGCTCTTTTTCGCGCTCCTGCATCAAAGCCAAACATTGCTCTTGCTGCTGAATCACCTGCTCCAACTCGGCCTGAGAGTTGTGGATCAGGTGCGCTTGCATCTGCACCTGCAATTGCAGCAAACACTGGTAATACTGCTCTTCGCGGATCAGATGCGCCAAGAAAATCTGTTCTGGTGCCAAAGTCGGTGCAGCCATCAGGCTCTCTCCTCTTTATTATAAAACCACTGAAAAGCCACAAGCCCAGCAGGAAAAAAAACGCCCTGCCGAACCTGTGGAAAGCGGTAACACTGCTCCCATTGAGCTAGCCCTGGTCCAGTTCTGCCAGCCGAAACATGGCTTCAGCCAGGTCCGTCACCGGCACCTGGTAAGATCCGTCTTGCAGCCGCTGTTCCAAAGCCTGAACCTTGTCTTCCCTGACTTCGGGTAATTCCTGCACCTGTTTGACCAAGCGCTGAATTTCCTGGCCCTGGGTGGATAAACTCGCCTGATCCGCTCCCCGCGCCGGAGAAACCCCGTAGGCGGCAAAAAGATCAAAGGCAGGCCCCACCCGTTGGACCGGCTGAGAACCGCTGACACGCGCCAGCTCAAAGGCATTGTTATCATCAATTTTCACGGTGGTTTACCCGTTTCATCTGCCTTCCCAAGTGGGTTGGCGGAGGTATTCTCTCTATCTATCGGCCTGGGAGAATCGGAACTTAAACCCCCTTAAAAATATTTTAGCTATCCGCCTGATTTCTCATCGGGCCTACAGTCCTGTTAGACTTTTACAAAAATACGTCCCAAAGAGCCAAACAGATGCCCCCCAATAATACGACTCAGACAGACATCAAAAAAACAGTCAAAATACGCCTCTGGTTGAGAGAAATTATTCACCTGCGCAATGAAGTTGACGAAGACGGAACCATCAACGATATCCGCAAAAACATCGAGTTCAAAGGGGCCAACTTTTGGACCTTGGTCTGCGCCATTTTGATCGCCTCCATTGGTCTCAATACCAATTCCACAGCGGTCATTATCGGGGCCATGTTAATCTCTCCCTTGATGGGACCCATTATGGGTGCAGGATTGGCCTTGGGAACCAATGATATAGATTTGCTCAAACGCTCGCTGCGCAATTTGGGGATTGCTGTTTTGGCCAGTATCCTGACTTCAGCTTTGTATTTTTTGCTAACCCCCCTCGATTTGGTCCAATCGGAACTCCTGGCACGCACAAAGCCGACTGTTTTTGATGTTTTAATCGCTTTTTTTGGGGGTCTCACCGGCATTGTTGCCAGCTCGCGCACAGAGAAAAGCAATGCAATTCCTGGTGTGGCCATTGCCACCGCTTTAATGCCCCCTTTGTGCACCGCTGGTTTTGGCTTGGCCACATGGAACTTGCCTTTTTTTTGGGGCGCTTTTTACCTTTTTCTGATCAACTCAGTTTTCATCTGTCTTTCGACTTTTTTGGTTGTCCGTTACCTGCATTTCAAGCGGGTCAGCTTTCTCGACCAGAAACGAGAACAGCGCGTCAGAATCTGGATCAGCACCTTTGCTTTATTGACGATCTTGCCCAGTATCTACGCAGCCTGGGAAGTGGTACAGGAAACCCTTTTCCAACGTGAAGCCAACAAGTTTATTCAAGAGCAAATTCAATTTTCAGACAGCGAAATTATCCATACAAAATTAAGCTATCAACGTCAGGGTTCAACCATTGAAATCACATTGATCGGTGAACCCCTTCCCAAGAAGGAAATCAGCAATCTAAAACAAAAACTCAGAAATAACTCCCGCTTAAGTGATGCTGAATTGCGTCTGCACCAACCCCGAACAGGCTCTCTCGAAATCGAAAAACAATTTACAAAACTCAATCAAGATTTACGTGTGGGTATTGTTGAAGATCTTTATAAAAAAAATGAAGCCCAATTGAAAGAGAAAGACGCGCAGCTTCAAAAACAGCAAGACACGATCAAGGGCCTCGAACAATCCCTCTTAAAATATCAAGCAGACGCACAGAATTTAGCACAACTGGCCGCAGAAATAAAAACCCAATATCCCACATTAAAACAAATCGCTTTTAGCCAACTCAATCGCACAGATTTAGCAACACTCAAAACACAGACTGTACCTACTTTCTTTTGTTCTTGGCAAAACAAGCCCACTGCAGATCAAGAGAAAAGGCTAAAGGCCTGGCTCTTAATTCGCTTGCAGCTAAAAGAGTTAAAAATGGTCAATTTCCCACTTTAATCTCAGGACAGAATCAGGTCTTGGATTTTTGCTTTTGCAGTATAAGCACCGTATAATGAACCCCGAAAACAGCCTAAGCAAAGTGAAAAACAAAGAGGTAGACCCATGAAACGCGGTATTCGTTCTCTGATGGCCTTGACCCTGATCGCCGGATCCCTGACAGGTGCTGGTACATTTTTAAGTGCCCCCCCGGCCCGCGCAGCAGACCTGGAGGAATACCAGCGCAAGTTTATCTCTTTTTATCAGAACCGCCCTGTCCCTTACGACAAATACATTATTCAGGGTTTTCGGCGCGAATTGCCCCGCTTTGACTATCAATTGCTGGGCACCGGCGGGGCCAATAATCTGCTCGATTTTCTGCGTTTGGTCAAAATCTACCAACAGGAAAACGCCGGAAATTTGGCCTCCAATCAAGCCAGTGACAATATTAAAATCGGCGACAAAGTGATCACCTGGAGTGATACCAAGCGCATCATGGAATCGGCCTACGTCTTTTCCACTGACTGGGTTTGGGGCGATTTGGACCTGGGCAATCTGCGCCGCAAAAGCAAAAACAGCAGCACTTGGCTGATCGATTTGCAGGCCGATCTCAAATTGGAACTGGACATTTTTAAGCTGAGTGGCTCTGAACCCACGCTTTACAACAGCATGAATACCAGCTGGAAGATCAGCAAAACCTATGAAATCGACAATATGGACGATATTCTCGATGCCCTCAGCGATGCCACAGGGGGTGTGGCGGACCCCGACAACGTGGTCATTCAGGGCATGGTTGTAGAAGTGCTTAAACAATTGCCCTTTTATGCAGAGCTGCTCGATGAAGATGCCGAAGATGTCCTCTCAACTGAAGCAGAGACCCAATTGGCCAAAGACGGCTCAACCGGTTTGGCCACAGATATCAAACGCCTGAATGATTTTATTCTCAAAAACCAGATCGAAACCGCAGATATGGCCAAAGATCAGGTACAGGTTTCACTGCCGGGCAGTGAAACGGTCGAAACCCTTGGCATTGGGATGGATCATGGCTTTAAGATCATCGAATACCGACTGCAAAATGGCCAAGAAGTGCCCGTCGAAGTGGGTTTTGCCAAGGTTCGTGAGTTAGATAGCTCCAAATTCCGCCTACAGCCCATTATCGTGGGCCGCGATTATGAAGCGGGAGACCAGATGATCGAACACCCCAAATCTGGCTGGGGCATTGGCTTTAGCTTGGGCACGGTGCCCTTGGGTTTTGAAGGCCAAACAGATAAAAACGACTTTGCGCCACAGGCCTCACTGGATATTGAATATAGCTTGGCTGAAGCCACGGGTCTCTCAGAACTCTATTTCACCTTTTTGGGTGGTTTGGCCATGCCTCAACAGGCCAATCTCAGCCAGGCCAGCGTGCCCAATGGCTTAAGTGTCGCAGCGGGAGCCTCTGTTTTGCCGATCGATCTGGAAATCGGCCTGATGAAGCGCTGGTATATGCGTCAACTCATTTTCAGCTTGGGGCTGCGCGGCGGTCTCTTGGCCAGCAGTTTAATGGGCAGCGGCTTTGAAAACACACCGACAGCCATGGCCTTGGGCGGGGGGGCTTTTGCAGGCGTTCACTACCAAGCCAGCGCGGATATGATTCTCGGCCTCAACCTCGGCTGGCGCTATTTCACGGGTTCTGAATACATGGTAGACACCGCGGGTGCGGGCTCTTCTCGCAGCCGTGTCGCATATCCAGGCCTCAACAGCAATGGTCCCGTGATTCAGGCCTTTATGAATTTTGGCTTTTAATTTTAAGACAACGGCAAACACCCTTTGGACAAAGTTCAGCGTTTCGCGTTGATATCTGTCTGAAGGGTGTTTAACATTTGCTCCAGAGTGACCCTATCTACAGGCTGGGTGATCAGCCGATTGTAATTTAGTTCACCCAGTACTTTGCCAGATGGGTCATAGGCTTTGCCCTGCAGCACAATCCGCGTATTTTCGGCCAAGCCGATCAGCTCCAGCGCATAAGAGAGATCTTCTTTGAGGCTTTCAGCCTTCACTCGGAGTTGCAAAACGGTTTCCCCCACCTGCAAGGTGCCTTCTGCCAATTGAAAATTGGCCAGACATTCAGCGGTTGTGCAATCGGCCAGCGCTTTCAGACCAAAGGCCTTTTTCACGGCTTCTGGCGAAAATTGAAAGCTCAAACGGCGATCGCCCGAACCAAAATCCAGTTGGGTGCGGCCTTTTTCAACCAACATCCGGGGCGTTGCGGTTGATGATTGTACTGTGACGGTCTGATAATCCATCTTGACGGCATTTAAAGGCGTGCAAGCACATAAGCCCAAAGACATTCCCAATAATAATAAATGTTTGTTCATGGCTTTTATTTTAACTTTTTGCCAGCCTCTCAGGAAACTCTCAGCAAAAACACAGGGAATTCGAATTGCAAAGTTAAGTAATCTTGTGATAAATTTATGACATAGTTAAGCAAGTTTTAACCCAGCTTAACTATATGATAATCAAGAAACACCCATTCGAGGCCAAATGAACCGCGTTCTGCACCTGATTGAACAATTCGGCAAACCCCAACCCCGCCACAGCCGCACGGGTCCTTTGACTTTGCCAACCGGTCAGCCCTGCATGTTGAGCTTTGATTTTGTTGAAGAGCAGCCCGAATCCGAAAATGCAGAGTGGGTATCTGAAAATTTTTCGGGCAGCTTGGGCCGCACAGGTGAGTGCATTTCGTCTCGCAGCCTGACAGATCCCCACTGTCTCGACGAAGTAGACACCCACAAAGAAGCCCGTTTGGCCACCCTGCACACCGCCATCAGCCATGGTACCACATCAGATGAAATCGACCCTGCCAAACGCCGCAAGCCCCGCAAAGCGCGCCCCACGAGCAAGGTTCAAGCCACAGCCCTGCTCGAAGCCAGCGAGTTGATTTCCATTCCTGGCAAATACCGCTCCCGCGAGCACCTTGCCCCAGCCATGACAGGTGCAGCAGGCAAACAAGTCAGTTTGGATATTCTGCGCAAACTGGGTGAGCGCAGCAGCTCTGATGAATTGCTCGACAAGGTCCGGACGGCCTGCGACAAAGTCCATGCTGATGCACTTTACGGCCCTTTGCATAAAAACAGCCACGAGCCCCTGCGCCACACCATTCGCATCAAAATTGGTTAACGCCTTCTTTAAACACAAGTTTATCTAAATTTAATCTATATTATCTTTATCCTGTTCCCGAGGTTTTCCATGTACCGACAAGCTGTGATTGGTTTTTTGAGCGTCAGCCTGCTCTGTTTAGCAGCCTGCGGTCGCAGCTCAGCATCGTTAGAAACCCTTCCCCTGACCGAAGAACAGGCCAATTATGTTCGCCAATATGCCAAGCCCCCTGCTCCCAGCGCAAAAGCCACCCAAGACATGCAGAGCATTCTCAGCTCCATTCAATCCATCAAGGGGCGGATTGATGCCCTGCAAAACAGCTCAAATGCCTCTGTCTCCGACACTGTAGCCAGTTCAGAGGACAGCGCTTTGCCCAGTGACGTCTCTGAGTCCACCCCCAAGAAGCCCACAGTAAAATCCGCCCCTGCCCAAACTGCAGCCAAAGAGACCGTAGCGCCACCCAGCAAGACCACTATTTTGCAAGAGATCTCAAGCCGCATCTTAAACGCCCCCGCCCTCGAAGCCATCGCCCACCAAAGTGAACGTGGCTTGGAAAGTGGCAAAAAAACCGAAAACCACCTGCACTTCTTTAAAATGGGCAGCCAAGTCAAAATTGAAGTCATGGCCAGCTCTCCCAAGAATGCAGGCACCAAATTGCTTTACAACGTGGGGTCCAAACGGGTCAAAGTCAGACCCGGTGGCGCATTGAGTTTTATTACCACCGAATTGGATCAAAAAGATGATCAAATCTCGTCGGTGAATGATTATGCTCTTTACCAAACGGATTTTATCGGTATGGCCAAACGGCTGGCTGAACCGATTTATTCTGCCCAATTGATTGGCAAAACCACGGTCGACGGACAGGAAACGTACGTCGCCAAAATCACTTCCAGCGCCCCCAACACGCTGGACAGCCGCATCCAGTACGAGCATATGGCCTATGATCCCAAAACCTATGCCATTCGCTACTGGGAAGCCTTTGAAGGTACTGGCACAGAACCTTATCTGCGCTATTTGTTAAAAAGTTTCGAGCTCAAACAGGATATTCCCGCGAGTATCTTTAAGTTGTAAACTGTGATTGGTGTACTGAAATTAACTGAGGTAATTATGAAAAAACGCAGTATCGTCGGATTGGGTCTTTTATCAAGTGTATTCCTGGCCTCTTGCAGTGGCATTCAGTCTCTGCCTCAGGGTTTCTTGCCCGGCAATAATCCCGCCACAGTGGGTTCTTTTGCTGCGGGCCAACCCAAACAGGTGGTGGAAGTGCGCTGGCAAAACCGCAACCAAATCATCAATATGGGCACAGCTGGTGTTGACCTCTTTGGTCTGCAGCCGGCCCAAAGAACCGCCAAAGCCCGTGTCACTCCCGCCGAAATCCAGGCCATGCAAGCCCAAGGCATCCAAGTCACCCAAAGCCGTGAACCCAGCATGGATGTGCGTGGGGGCCTGCCCGGTGGTTATATGACCTATGCCCAAATGACCGAAAAACTCAAAGCCTTTGCCGCTCAGTACCCCAATCTGGTCACCCTCGAAGACGTCGGTGACACCTGGCTCAAAACCCAAGGCAAAGCTCCCCAAAACGATATTTGGTCTATTTCCGTCACCAATAAACAGAACCGCGCCGCCAAACCCGTTCTGATGTTGACCTCAGGTGTTCATGCCCGTGAACTGGCTCCCGTTGAAATTACCATGCGTTTGGTCAATGAATTATTAAGCCAATACGGCAAAGATCCCCAAGTGACTGAATTGGTCAATACCCGCGAGTTGGTCGTCTTGCCCATGGTCAATGTCGATGGGCGTATTCAGGTTGAGCAGGGCAATAGCTGGCAGCGGAAAAACCTCAATGGTTCCGGTGTCGACATCAACCGCAATTTTGATGCCTATTGGAATTATCAAGGTATGAACGTGCCCAATAGCTGGAAAAGTGGCTTGCTCAGCCCCGGTAGCGAAACTTACAGTGGCCCAAGTGCCGCTTCTGAGCCCGAAACCCAAGCGGTTCAAAGCATGTATACCCGCAAAAAAATCACCGCTTCTGTAGATATTCACGCCTATGGTGATATGTTCTTCTGGCCGATTGGCTCGACCGAAAAACCCATCCCCGAAGTGAATATTTACAAGAACCTGTACAATGCCACCTTTAGCAAAATTGGCTATGAAGGCGGTACCAGCCTCACATTGCTCTATCCCACCACGGGTACAACCGACGATTACGGCTATGTCAAACACCACGCATTCTCAATGGGAATGGAAGTTGGCAGCAGTTTCCGCCCAGCGTATTCCGATGTCGAAAGAATGTGGGTACAGCACCGTCCGCTGTGGATGACCATGTTGAACATGATTGATACCTTTCCTGCCAGAAGATAGGCAGAAAGACCCGACCGTTGCTGTAGAGAGAGCCCTGTCCCAATAGCGTAGACCCTGTCCCGATAGCGTAGAAACCAGAAAGCCCCCGAATATGGGGGCTTTCTTTTTGCGCTTATGCTGAACGCAAATTTAATGCCCTTTGAGATCTGAATACAATTTGCTGGGCCCATGTTCTTTGCCAAAGGCCTGCCCCTGCCGACAAAAGTCCAAATAGAGTTCAGCAGCTAAATCTTCAGGATTCTGGTCTTTGACTTCCGCAAAGGCCAGCAATGCGGCGTCATAATTCTCTTGTTCATAGTCCTGTATGCCCTGAGTAAAACGTTCACAGGTCGCCCGTTTGAGCTGATTTCCGGGTGTGTCTCGGCGATCAATCAATTCAAAAATGCGCACAGATTTGTTTTTGCCTTTGACCCGCACCTGCCCCAAGGGACGAATCGGGTATTGCTGGGGTTCGGGCAAATGCGCCAGCACCTGCTCACTGATAATAATCGCGGCCCCATACATTTTGGTCAGGCCCTCCATGCGCGAGGCCAAATTGACGGCATCAGAGATCACGGTGCCCTCCATCCGCTCGTTTTCACCGATCGTGCCCAACATCAGCGAACCCGTATGTACACCAAAGCCAATTTCAATCGGTTCAAAGCCCCGCGCAATTCGGCTGGGATTATAAGCATAGACCACGTCCAACATTTCCAGCGCCGCTTCGATAGCATCTGCAGGGCTCTCGGGAAACAGCGCCATAATTGCATCGCCAATGTATTTATCGATAAAGCCCTGGTTCTGGCGAATCACGGGACTGACACGGCTGAGGTAGGAGTTGAGAAAGTCAAAATTTTCCTTGGGGCTCATGGTCTCAGAAAGGGTTGTAAACGAACGAATATCCGTAAAGAAAATCGTCATTTGTTTTTGCACCTGATCCCCCAGGCGCACCTGCACAATGCTCTCATGGCCCAAATAGCCCAAAAATTCACGGGGCACAAAGCGGCTATACGCCATGTTGATCTTGGCCAATTCAATATGGGTTTTGATCCGGGCCCGCAATTCGTTTTTCGAAAAGGGTTTGGTCAAATAGTCATTGGCCCCCATCTGAAAACCTTCCACCAGATCCGAAACCTGATTCTTGGCAGTCAACATCACCACTGGCAATTCTGTGGCCGGGTAGCGCAGGCGAATCTGGCGGCAGACTTCATAACCCGACATACGTGGCATCATAATATCCAATAAAACCAGATCAAAACGGGTCTCCGAATCCAGGGCCTGTAAGGCCTCATCCCCATCACGGGCCTGAAAAATCTGGTAATGCTCCAAAGACAGTAAATTGGCCAAAACCTGGCCATTGATCGGCTCGTCATCGACAATCAGAATCCGGAAACCATCCCCACGGGCTCCTTCGGCAGACACGCCATCGGACTCGGCAAAAAGTGGGACCTCGTCATGGTAAAACTGGAGCTGCGAGAGTTCCTCATTGGCCAAGGGCTGATAAAGGGGTTCTGCCAGCTCTGTAGCGGCAGGTAAACCAAAGGTAAACACAGAGCCCTCACCCGAAGTCGATTCCACCCAAATCTCACCGCCGTGTAGTTCCACCAATTGCCGGGTAATCGCCAAGCCAATCCCTGTGCCACCCAACTCACGTTCAATGGTGCCTTCTCCCTGTTCAAACGACTCAAAAATACGGGAGAGCTGGTCTTCAGCTATCCCCCGGCCCGTATCACAGACCGAGACATGCACCTGGGCACCCACCTGACGGGCCGAAATTTCAATCAGCCCCAGATCGGTAAATTTGATCGCATTGCCCACCAGATTGTAGAGAATCTGTTGCAACCGGTTTTCATCGGCCAAAACCGCCACCATTTCAGCCGGAATGGCATTGTGCAAATTGAGCGGTTTGTTGTGGGTGAGATGCATCAAAATAGTCAAAACCACATCAGCCAAAGAGCGCAAACTGACCGGACGCAAATTGAGTTCCAGGGTGCGGTGTTTGAGTTTGGAAAAATCCAGGATATCATTGACCAAATTGGCCAAACGGCGGCCACTGGCCACCACCAAAGAGAGATTATAGAGCTGAGGTGCACTGAGTTCGCCGGTGGCCCCATCCAGCATCGACTCGGCAATGCCAATAATGCCATTCAGGGGCGTGCGCAATTCGTGAGAGGTATTGGCCAAAAACTCATCTTTGAGCCGGTCCAATTGACTCAAAGATGAGTTTTCCCGCTCCAAATGCTGCACCATGGTTTTCATCAGATCGCGCATGCCCAACATGCCAATCCCGCAGCCGTCAGCATCGACAATCGGCAAATGCCGGATATTGTGGCTCTCCATCAATTTAAGTGCTTCGTTGATATCCGCTTCTCCAGGTAAGGTCAAAAGCGAAGTTGTCATCACAGTTTTAACCTGGGTTTTGTGAATATCCAAACCGGGCCCCACCACTTTGTTGAGCAGATCCCGTTCCGAAAAAATGCCCTCCATCTGGGCGGGAGAACCGATGATCATTGCGCCAATGCGGTGCTGATGCATCAGCGCCACCACTTCTGACACACTCAAATCAGCTGGAGCACATTCCAATCCTGGATGCATAATCGATTGAACGGGGATACTATTACTCAAATTTAGCCTGTTTTCGAAAAGGTTTTGTCATTGTAACAGATGCCTTCTTTGTCGTTTTTTAAATTTTCACTCCAATTGGGTATAAGACAGATAAGGCCTGATTCATCGCACTTCCACCGGTCCCACAGGTGAGGCGAGTTTCTTCTGAGCGATCAGAGCAAGCATGTTAAAATGGTCAGATACCTTACTCTATAATTGGGGCAAACAGCGTGAGTTTTATTGAGCGAAAAAAAGCAGGGATTCTCAAACTCTATTCAGGACTGATTGGCAGAAGAGCTGAAATAGCCGCTGTTAAATATGCCGTTCGCCAAATGGAGAACCGGGTCAGCTCAGGACTCAAAGTCAGAGATTATCCCAATCTTTTTTATTTTTATGGCCCCGTCGGCTCAGGCAAAAGTACCTTGTTACGCACCATTTATGAAGACTGCGAACGGGGAGAACTGGGCTTTCAGCCCTTGGATATTTGGTTTGACTGCTCCAAAATTGCACAGTCTGAGGCCACAGCAGAAGAGAGCTTTGTGGTGGAATTGACCCGCGCAGTGGTCATGACCGAGCCACAGCTCAAACCTCATTTTCAACCCGTTTTTGATTTTTGGGACAATTTAATCAAAGATTCAGCCCCCCCTGGCGCACCGGGGGGCAATTTGCCAGCAGTGGCGGCCCCCGCCGCTCCTGCCTCAGGGCCGGTTCGGGTCAACCCAGTCAAAGCAGCCTACGGCTCCATCTCCAGCATTGAAATCAAAAAAAGCGCCGGTGGCAAACAAAACGTCAAAGACATTGCCCGTAGCGTCAACCGCAATATGCAAGCCATGGAAGCCGCTCAACGCACCCCCATGGCCCCGCCCCCCGTCAATACCAAAGGCGAAATTGTCAAACGCTTTGCCCATGCGGTCGATCAAATGGCCGGCCATTTTCGCGTGGTCTTGTATTTGGATAATTTTGAAACCTTTGAGCGTTCCGAAGAGTGGTTCCGGCACAGTTTTTTAAAGAGCTTTCAAAAAGAGCTGATCTTTGTGATTGCCGGTGAAACCGATTTACACACCACCTATTTGCAAGAATTTGGCAATGTGGCTTCTTGTGTGGCCCTGCATCCCTTCTCCGTCTTTGAAACTGGTCATTTACTCGCTCACCAGACCCAGATCAGCGATCCCAAAGTCGTGGTGTCTGCCCACCGCCTCTCAGGAGGCAACCCACTCTGTGTAGCCATGATCGCCTCGGCCCTGCAGCATATCGCCAGCAAAGAGCCCGCACAAATAGCCGCAGATCCTGGTCCCACCCGCCAAGCCCGTCTCTTTGCCCTGCAACAGGGCCTGCCCGCAGCCCAGAGTCAAGCGGCACCGTCACCCACACTCAAGTTTCTGGAATGGCCCGGAGACGACTATGGCGATAAAATCAACAAGTACATTGCCTATATCATGTTGGACGAAATCCCCAAAGCGGATCAACATCTGCTCGCGGTATTGGCACTGATGAATCGTTTTTACCCAGAGCTCTTCCAACATCTTGCGGGGGTGATGAATGTTCAACGCACCTTAGAAACCCTCAGCCAACGCTATTCGTTTATCAGCCCCGAAGGGGAGATGATGGAATTTATGAAACGCACCCTGCGCGGCTATTTTAAGCAAGAAATGGAAGATCTCTTTGATGAAATCATGCGCGGTGCTTATACCTATATGGCTGAATTGGTCAAACAGCAACCGCAAAACCTCAACCTGCTGATTGACGCCATGTATTATTATTTCCATCTCGACTTCCGTGTCGCTTACCGCCACTATGTCAATCTGGTTTCCCATTATATGAACAGCCAATTGGACTTCTGCGATCGCCTCGCGGCGGAAATGCTCTCCTGTTCGATCCCGCAGGAAGTCAAACACAAAATTCGCTCGATGTCGCGCTCTCTGGGTTGGTTTCGCAAAAAAGATCCAAACGGCTCACAATTTATTATGGCCGAAGTGGCCAACCCCGAACCCATTGAACATGAAGAAATGCGCTTTATGGGCGATCTCTTCCTGCTCGGAGACCATTAACAGAGGTATGTATTAATGAAAGCCCTTTCGCTCACGCTTTTGGCGGCCTTGGCCAGCCTGAATCTGATGATCTCTCCCGTACGGGCTGAGACCAGCGCCGAAGACTTTTTCCAGCAAGGCCAAATTTTTGCAGGTCAAAAATCGTATGCCAAAGCCCAAGAGTCCTATTTGCAGGCCTTGGCAATTGATCCCAAATTTGAAAAGGCCTATATTTCCTTGGCTTTGATTTACAGCTTAAAAAAAGAATACCCCAAGGCGCTGGTTCAGCTCGATACGGTGCTCAAACTGAAACCCAAATCAGCCATACCCCACAAAGACAAAGGGATGAATTTTCGCTATCAGGGAAAA
>JBFWRL010000051.1:1743-31288 GCA_050248915.1 Candidatus Sericytochromatia bacterium | reverse complement strand
GAAGCAGGTCATTATGGGGCTGTGCGCTCCCTGCAAATGATGCAGATTTTTCGCGAAGATATCCGCAAACACCCCGATCTTTTTGCACTGGTCGAATCTAAAGCAGATCTGGCACAAGCAGAGCAAAACCCAGATAAACTCTATGGGCTTTTTTCGATGGAAGGGGCCTCTCCACTCTGTGGCGATCTCAAAATGCTGGAAGTCTTTTACCGCCAAGGTCTGCGCGCCATTGGCCTGACCTGGAATCACCGCAACGAATTGGGAGACGGGCTGGGTGTGGGATCCAATTATGGTCTGACGCCGTTTGGGCGCGAAGTGGTACAGCACATGAACGCCTTAGGCATGGTCGTGGATCTGGCCCATATCAACGAAGCGGGCTTCTGGGAGGCCTTAGAACTCTCCAAAGATCCCGTGATTGTCTCTCACGCCAACGCCAAAGCCCTCTGCAACCACCGCCGAAACATGAACGACGAACAACTCAAAGCCATCCAGGTCAAAAATGGCTTTGTCGGCCTCTGTTTTGCCCCTTCCTTTCTCAATAACGATGCCAGCTTGGCCAGCATTGATGATGCCGTGCGCCATGTCGATTATCTCTGTGAGCAGATGGGCCCTGATCACGTGGCCTTTGGCTCGGATTACGACGGCATCGAACAGGTTCCGCGGGGCCTGGAAACGGTCGATCGCTTTCCCGATCTGGTTGAACGTCTGCGTGGCTTGGGTTATAGCGAAGAAAATTTGTATAAAATTTGCTTTGGAAATGTCCTGCGTGTATACCGTGATATTCTTAAATAAGACAGGATTTGTTACGTTCAATCCCTATCTTATTAATTCAGAAAAAATAAAATTCTGAATGGAGTACGTCTGTAATTACTTCTTCTGACAGGGCCACGCTGTTACACTGAAGGCAATTGATCGCCAAGGAGCCCGTTATGAAATCTTTTGCTGCTACGTTGACTCTCTTAACCCTCTTGGGTCTGTCAAATCCCGTTGGGGCAGAAACCCTGTTTGGCAAAGCCCCCAGTCTCAAAAACGTGATCAAAATTTCAGCCCTTTTGGAACACCCCGAACACTATCTCGGCAAAGAGATCCGGGTTGAAGGCATTGCCACCGATGTCTGCCCCATGCGGGGCTGCTGGATGAAAATCCAGAGCGATCGCAAAAAGCAGAGCCTGATTCTCAAAGTCAATGATGGGGAAATGGTCTTTCCCATGTCGGCCAGAGGCAAACATATTGTCGTTCAGGGCAAATTGGTGAAAAAAGTCATGCCGCTCAAAGACGTGATCGAAATTGAACGCGAGCGCGCAAAAAAAGAAAATAAGCCCTTTAACCCAGCTTCAATCAAGGGCCCCCGCATCAGCTATGTCTTTCAGCCCAGCGGGGTGGTGGTACACTAAAACGTGACCCAGGTTCCCAACAAAACCCTAAAAAAAGCCCGACCCTGGCGTTTTTACAGTATTTTATTGCACCGCTACTTGGGCTATTTTTTCTTGGGAATTACCGTGGTCTATGCTCTCTCTGGCCTGGCCGTGAATCATGTTGATCAGTGGAACCCCAATTATATGACCGAAAAACAACAGGTCCAATTGAATCCACTCAAAGACAAAGAAAATTTGAGTTCAGCAGAAGCCAATATCCTTTACCAAAAATTGGGAATCAAACAGGCCTTCAACCCCCAAAACGTCTTCTATCCAGACCCCCACAGTATTGAAATTCTGCTCTCAGAAAACGACAAAATCACCCTATCAACCGAGACCGGGAAAGCTGAGCGCGAGCAAATCCGCCGTCGTCCAGTCTTGCACCTGTTTAATGCTCTGCATTTGAACGAGCCCAAAAAAGCCTGGACCCTTTATGCAGACAGCTATGCAATTGGCCTTTTGCTGCTGGCCCTCACAGGCCTCGTGATGAAAAAAGGCAAAAAAGGTATTTGGGGAGAAGCGGGAATCTGGACTGTGGCAGGCATGACCCTGCCAGTGGCGCTGATCTTGCTTTATTATAGATAAACACACACGCAGGGTAATGCTGCAAAAAGCGCACTCAGCGCACAAGGAAAAGAACATGAAGCAAACACGCCAACTCAAATTCCGGGCCTGGGACCGTGAAACTCGCCAGATGCTCGATGAATGGATTCTCAACAGCGATTACAGTTATTCGATTCCCGGTGAGACGATCAGCTTGGATCAATTGGCCCAATTACACGATCTGGATGTCATGCAATTTACAGGTTTTTATGATCGCGAAGGCCGTGAAATCTACGAGGGCGACATTCTGCTCTCTCAGGAACTCGATACAGGCCTCGACGAAGAGGTCTTTGAAATGGTCTACGAACTCGGCGGCTTTTGTCTGACCGATTTTCCGCGCCGAAAAGCGGCGATCTATTACCGCAATTGGTATAACTCGTCTTCGCGCAACCCCGAACGCCTGGACGAACTGCCCCAGCCCTCTTGTATGTTCCGGGTGGTGGGCCACCGGCACGAACCCCAAGAGCGGGTTGAACAGCGCGTCATGGAAATCCATGACAGCTATTCAGATCGCCCCTATGCCGGCTTTCAGCCCCAAGATTTTGAGATCCCTGATACCCCTTATGGGGAAGACGAAGACTTTGAAGATCGCGATCTCTACGGCGAAGACGAAGACTAAACTGAACCAAGCAGCAGAAAAAAGCCTGGGAGCAAGTTGTCTGTGATAAACAGATTTACTTGCTCCCAGGCATGTGTCTTTAGTGCAAAATAACCTGCGCAAGTCAGGTTGATTTTGCCATCTATTTAGTTCATTTCGACAGCAATGCCAATCAGGCTCAAATCGCCTGCGCCAACAGCACTGACACGGGTGGCCCGGCCATCGCTCAGATTTACTTTATAAAAACTGGAACCCGCCCCGTCTTTCAGTGAAGCATAAGCCATACCATCAGCCGTGATATCAAAACCCACTTCATTGCTGGTGCTGGCATTGAGAGAGCCAACGGTGGACAATTTGCCATCATTGGGATTGACCAATTTAACCAAAACATCCCGCTCGGCATCAATTGCAAAAAGCTGAGTGGAAGTGGCGTTGGCGACAGGATTGGTGTACGCTGTTCCAGCTACCGCTGGCGTTGCACCAAAATTGGCATCCCCTTCGGTAAAGGCCAGTGTGGCGTCAGTCGCAGCCACCGCACCGGTATCGGGATGCAAACGCAAATCCTGGCCTTTGTCACCATGCAGGCGGATGCGATCGACCGTGGGGTTAAAGTCGATGCCAAAATGGCTGCCATTGATCGGGGGCGTAAAAGCAGCCGTGCCCACCTGGCTTAGCGCACCCGTGGTGAGATTGATGGTATAGATTTTGCTCTGATTGGACAAGGCATAGAGCATTTTATTGCTGGAACGGAAATCAATCCCGACCAAATTTTCATCGCTGGACAACCCTGTCACGGCCGTTGAAGAGACCAAGACAGTGGGAGCATCGCTGTTAAAACTCACCAGGCGGTTATTGCTGGTTAAAGCATGAACACGGTGAAAACTGGCAGGAACAGGGCTTGCTGACGGAGAAGGGCTTGGAGCAACACTGGGGCTGCTTGAAGGGGCTGATGAAGGCTCTGCAGAAGGCACGGCTGTTGGTGCTGCGCTGGGTGTTGCACTGGGAGCCAAGCTGGGTTCAACCGAAGGGGCTGGATTGCCCCCCTGAACTGGGGAATTGGGCAGGCGGTCACACCCAGAGATCAACAGTGCAGTGGCAGAAAAACCTGCAAAAATCATTTTATAGCTATTTTTCATGATTAAATCCTTAGACAAATTAAATTGAGTCACGAATCAAAAGACAATCACCATTTTAAACCGAAGTAGAGGTCAATGACGAATCGCCTGGAAACAAAATCAAAACGACCCAATCAAAGCTTTGTCCTTGCCTTCTGGCCCAGGCCCGCTTAGACTTGGAAGAGATGTCACCTGGAGGTGCACCACCATGCCTGAAGCTTATCAATTAAGTATTTCTGAAGCATTAAAGTCCCAATCAACCGCAATCGAAAACGGGTTGAGCCATGAGGAAGCAGCCAAACGCTTGCAATCCGTTGGTCCCAACGAGCTAACAGCCAAACCCCTCAAAAGTCCCTGGGTAATTTTATGGGAACAATTGACCTCCATTATGGTGCTGATACTTTTGGCTGCAGCCGGTCTTTCTGCTTTTTTGGGCGACTACAGTGACGCCATTGTCATTTTGGCGATTGTGGTCTTTTTTTCAGTGCTGGGGCTGGTTCAGGAATACCGGGCTGAAAAAGCCATTGCTGCTCTCAAACAATTGTCAGTGCCCCATGTTCACGCCAAACGGAATGGGCAACGGCTGGAACTGTCTGCAACAGCGTTGGTGCCCGGTGATCTGATCTTTCTCGAAACCGGCAATATCATGCCCGCTGATTGCCGCTTGGTTGAAGTGGCCAATCTCAAAATCCAAGAGGCGGCATTAACCGGTGAATCAGATCCCGTTGAAAAACAAAGTGAGGCCTTGGCAGGGGAGAACCTGGCCTTGGGAGATCACACCAATATGGGTTATATGGGCACCCAAATTACCTATGGGCGAGGTCTGGGCCTGGTGGTCGCCACTGGGATGCAAACCCAACTCGGCCAAATTGCCCGCATGATCGACAGTGTCGAAGCGGAACCGACACCCCTGCAGAAAAAACTCGATCAGGTCGGAAAAACCCTGGCGATTTTGGCAATCGTGATCTCTGCTGTGATTTTTCTGTTGGGTATTTTGCAGGGCGAAGAGTGGAGACATATGTTGCTGAGTGCGGTCAGTGTGGCTGTCGCGGCGGTGCCGGAAGGATTGCCCGCAGTATTGACCATCACGCTGGCATTTGGCTCTCAACGCATGTTGCAACGCAATGCCCTGGTGCGCAAACTAACCGGCATTGAGACATTGGGCTCCGTCAGCGTTATTTGCTCAGATAAAACCGGCACCCTGACCCAAAATCGCATGACGGTCCAGCGTCTGGCTCTGTCTGATGGCCTGTTGAGTTTGGAAAAAGACCAGCCCGCCCCGATCAACCCTGCCAGCAGCCTTTTGATGACCTGTGCTCTGCTCTGCAACGATGGAGAACTGCAAATCAAAGACGGTAAAACCCAGGCCCTGGGAGACCCCACCGAAACAGCCCTCTTGGTCGCTGCCCAGCGTTGGCACTTGGACAAACCCACTCTGGAAGCCGTTTTGCCCCGAGCAAAGGAATGGCCCTTTGACTCTGAACGCAAACGCATGACAACCTTACATCCTTGGGCTTCAGTGCAAGGCAACACAGAGATTCCCAAGGAACTGTCTCAGGCCGTTTCAACATTGCTGGGCAACCCTGCTTATTTGAGTTTTACCAAAGGCGCTCCCGATGGGCTGCTCGAAATTGCCAGCCAAACCCTTGGGCCCGATGGCATTGTGCCGTTGAGCCCTGAGCAGCGCAACCAGTGGCAAGAATACAATGCTGGCCTGGCCAAACAGGGAATGCGTGTGCTGGGATTCGCTTTGCGGGTCTGGCCGGAAATGCCTCCACCCGGTCCAGTCGAGCAAGAATTGGTCTTTATCGGCCTTTTGGGCATGATTGATCCACCGCGCCCCGAGGTCAAAGATGCCGTAAAAACCTGTCAAAGCGCAGGTATTCGTCCCATGATGATCACCGGGGATCACCCCTTAACAGCCCTGGCCATCGCCCAAGAATTAAATATCTGTGAAAATGAACAGGTACTCACGGGCTCGGCTTTGCAGCAAATGTCAGACGTTGAACTCGGGGAAGCACTCAAAAACACGTCGGTCTTTGCCCGCGTCTCTCCCGAACACAAATTGCGGATTGTTCAGGCCTTGCAAAACCAAAACCGGGTTGTGGCCATGACCGGAGACGGCGTAAACGACGCTCCTGCACTCAAAAAAGCGGATATCGGCGTGGCCATGGGTATTACCGGCACCGATGTCTCCAAAGAAGCAGCGGATATGGTCTTGCAAGATGATAATTTTGCCACCATTGTGGCTGCTGTTGAAGAAGGTCGGATTATCTACGACAATCTGCGCAAATTTATCAAATATTCGGTGGCTGGCAACTTGGGCAAGATTCTGGTCATGCTCTTGGCCCCCCTACTGGGGATGCCGATGGCCCTCTTGCCGATTCAAATGCTTTGGCTCAATTTACTCACCGATGGGCTGCTCGGATTTGGCATCGGTTTGGAAAAAGCAGAGCGCAACGTGATGATGCGCATGCCTGTGCCACCAGATCAGGGCATTTTGGGGGGGAAGTTTGGGTTTCAAGTGGTTTGGATGGGCAGTTTAATCGGATTGATCTCATTTGGTCTGGGCGCATTTATTTTTTTCCAATATGGCCCAGAAGGACATTGGCAAAGCGTCTTTTTTACCAGTCTGGCTGTGGCTCAGGTCTTTCAGGCCCTGGCCATTCGCTCCAGCGAAGACTCGATCTTTCGCACAGGGATTTTTGACAATCCCGCCCTTTTGGGAATGATTGTGGTCTCACTGGCCCTGCAGGCAGTGGTGGTCTTTGTGCCCTGGTTTCAACCCTTTTTTCACACCACAGCCCTCAGCGGTGAGGAAATGATCTTGATTGTGGCTGCCAATTCGATGATTCTCTGGATCAGTGAAGGCCTAAAGGGGCTGCACAAAAGTGTTTAAAAACGGCGCATCAGCGGCTGCGAAGCCAAACGGCGTTCCCCCGGCGGCAAGGTCAGATCCAAATCCAGCAAACGCTCACTCTCCTGCAAACACGCCAAAGGTCCCAATTGGTGGTATTCGAGGCCCTCTATCCAGCTATAACTCTGAATCATGCGCCCCTCGATTAAATTCACAGAGGTAGTGAGCAATTCAAGGGTGATCTCTTGACCGGCCAGCTCCCGGCAAGCCAAAACCCGGGCCTGAATCAAGGTCGTAAACGCAGATAACAGCAACATTTGCTGAAAAAGATTGACCCGTTGTGAAAACCACTGGTGCATCGAAAGCAATTTACGGGCCAGATAATTGCGTAAAAAGGTGTTCAACAAATGGTGTTCAGCAGGCTTTAAACGGGGCCAGAGACGCTCACCCTTGAGAATAGCCTGAAAAAAGTCAGTAATCTGTGCATCCACCGTACTCGGCGGCAGATTTCTTAAAAACCACTCCAGTGCAAAGGGCGTTCGCAAAGGAATCTGTCGCGCTTGACGGGCATGGTGTTGACTGTGGCGTTGGTAGATCTGTTCCAGGCTCTCAATGCTCAGATTCAGCGTTTCAGTGCGGCGGGAGGTCAGCTCCAAGAATTGTCCCAAGGCAAAATTCAAGGCCCTGAGATTTTGAATCGGCGAGCGCAGTTCGGCCTCAAAGAAAAGGGTATTAAGACTTAAACCCAACCAAAGATAGAGGACTTCGCGTGAAAAACGCAGTCCAGGCAAGGCGGTAATCGGAAAAACACCGCCATGTACACTTTCTGCCTCTTGCTCAGGAATCACTCGGTAGACCAATTCGGGCTCTGCAAGTAAATAAGCAGGTGCCGAACGGCAGCTTTGCATCAAATGAGAGACCTTTAAACCGCCTGAGACCTTTTGCCAAATATGGGGATAATACTGACAGCCTTCGGGCTTGCCCTGCACCCCAAAATGTTTCTGAGCCAAACAGAGGTCGTCGTCATCCAATAAAACACAGCGATACGAATCGGGCTGTTTTTTCAGGAAGGCAAAATGCCCAGAAGGAAACCCCAGTTGCATGGGCTCAAAGACATCGTGAAAACGGGGATCGCTGTGTTGCTTAAACTGGGGCTCCCAATGCTTTACATAGCTCTCTGTAACACCAATCGACCAGGGCAAGGTACAGCATTGCGCACACCGGGAACATTCAAAGCTGTCGACTTCGCGAAAGTGCAGGGCCAAAACATGGCCGGGCAAAGAGGCCAGATGGGCATTGGCAGCTTCAAAAAAGCCCCAAAAATCAAAACCCATCTTCAGGAGAGAAAGCCACTGGAGATAAAACCATCTGAAGTATCGACTTCTTCTTCGATTTCAAGGGTCCCAATCGCCGTAAAGGCCATGACATCAAAATTCTCGGCAATGGCTTTCCAGCTTTCGGGCAGGTGATTGTCAAAGAGGGGGCGAATCTGTTCAAACTGTTGCTGAACCTCACCCAAAGGCAAACGGGTAGGCATAAATTGGAAACGAATGCCTAAAAACTCAAAGAGTTTTTCCAAACTGGGCTGGCTAAACAGTTTAAGCACGCGAAAATCTGTGCTGTAACTCGAAATATTGTCAAAGTGATTGGCCAGCAGCCGCAGCAAAGTCGGGGTCGATGCCAGATTATAGCTAAAGAAGACCCATTCCGTGGTGGGACGGGCATATTTTTGCAGCAATAAAAGCTCTTTTTTGGGATCGCGCAAGGTCTCTAAGCCCTGATAAAAAACGATGGCGTCAAAGGTTTTGCCCCATTCTTTGAGGGTCTGCTGATTGATCATATGCTGGGGCAAGGAGAGCAATGTCACCTTCCAGGGATAGGGTTGGCGAGGCAAGTCCCTGAAATAGGGTTCATCTGCAAAGGGGTTGATCTCCAGAATCGTTTTGACATGGTGAGACAAACGCGTGCGCAAGAATTCATAAAAAAGGGTGTAAATGCGCTCGTTAAATAGCTGCTGAAAGGTCATAAAGCTGCGGGTATCTTGGCTGATACGGGCCAGTCGGTCAAAGCGCCGGGCAATGGTGGGCTCTGAGAAAAGGGTGGGGGCATATTCAAGCCCATACCAACCGATGTGGTTCTGTAGGAAAAAATACAGAGCCACCAAAGCAGGCAGAGAAGGGGATGCCACCTCCGTTTTTAAGAGCAATTGAATTTTGATCTTCATGGCCCGGGCTTGGGTCAGAATCACTTCGAGATGCCCCAAGTCTGTTTGTTCAATCAATACGGGCAGGTGTAATTCGGTGAAATGGAGCCGATTGAGTTGATCCAGGCTCTCAACGGTCAGGTCATTGAGGGGTACTTGCGCGGAAAAAGTCAGTTTTTCTTGAAGCTTTTCATAGCCAAAGCTGGTGCGCATCTGCTGCAGAAATTCGGTTTCAAGCGGAAAGGGCTGGCTGAGAAAATGCACATGCTGATTGACCGCAAGCCTGGCCAATTGTTCGGTCAATTCGCTCAGATTGTCTGCACTGACGGGCAAGCCCTGTTGGGGATGGAGATACTTGAGGCTCATGAGAGCCAATTATACCATACCGGTGCGATTGACCATTTCTGTCAGGCCATAATCATCGATAATGCCCTTGATTTTTTCAGAATATTTGGGATCGGTGGCGTAAATGCCATGAATATTGTCGACAAAGGCACGGGGATTTTTATCGCGGGCATATTGATTGACCGCTTTGTCGTAATAGCCATTGTGAAAAAGGGCCCCATGTTTGCTCACCGCTTCGCTAAAATCCCCGTAACGGGCAAAATTATCGCGAATCGTAACATAACGCCCCTTGTAAAATTCTTTGGTCTGAACATTGACCGACCCTTGGCTGCCTTTGCCTTTGATCCCAAAGATATTGTAGCCGCCAATCGGGGAGCGGGCCCAGGCAGACTCCAAAGCCGCTTGGGCCAGGGTGACCTCAGCGGGCACCCCGTATTTTTTTTCACTTTCAATCGCCCCTGGCAAAAGAGCTTCAAAGAAGGCCTTTTTGTCTTTTTCTCCCAGAGCTTTGAGCTCTTGGGGCGACATGCTCTTCAACCGGGAAACAGAACTTTTGTAACGCAATTCTGCCAGGCCGACCGCAGGCAGCGCAGGCGCAATGCTGGGTGATTTAATCGGCGAGGGAGATCCTGCAGGGGTATTGGGTGCAACGGGAGCGGATGCCTTGGCAAAAAGACTGAGCGGATTGAGCAGCGCCGTTGGCCCAGAAGGCTGAATCCGAGGTTGAATCTGAGCCTGATCTTGTCTCGCCAAAAGCTCAGAAACACGGCCATAATCGCTCAAAACAGGTTGAGCAGGTAAATTGGGCAAGACCGGCAAACCCGTCTGAGTCACGGGTTTAAGCGCCGAAGGAGGCAAGAGTGTAAAAGAAAGCGGATGGCTCATGGTAAATATATCGTTGATCGGAGCCCCATGATGACGTGAAACAAGTTTAAAATTAGGTTAAGTTGCACCCGCTTTTTAGCGCCAACCGGGTTAAGATTTGCTCAAAACTCCCGATCAGGGCTTTCTCCCAGGTTCAGAAGAGAGTGAATCTGGGGCATAATAAAAGCAGGAGCAGGATTACACAATGGGCCAATTTCGAATTACCTCTCACCAACCGCGCATGAAGTTGCAGATCGAATCTGCAGCTACCCCGGCTGCTGCGAAGACACAGGCCCCCTCCCACTCGCAGGCCCCCCTGGTCACAGGCAATGCCGAGGCCAATCAAGAAAAAAAAGCACTTGAATTGCCCCCAGAACAGACAGGCCCCAAAACACCCGCCCAATACCTCGCCAGGCTCAGTCCCCGCACCAACAGCCAAACGCTGGGTTCGGACACCTTTCAATTTGAAGTGGGTTACCAAAGCAAAGCCCCCGAAATGCTCACCGCCGCCCAAGACCCCAGCGTGCTTGAAAATCTCAAGGCCCTCAATGCTCCCAGCCAGGGCTCCGGGGCCGATTTTTTACAAGACAAAACCCTGATGACGGGTACCGTGATTCGGCCCGACGAAAACCTATCAGTCCGGGTGGGAATGGCCTCTGCCGTTGATAGCAAACAATTACAAAGACAGTCGGAAAACTGGATTCAAGGCCTGCCGGCTGCCGCTCGGGCAGGGGTTTATGCCGGTGTGGGTGTTCAAACCGGCCCACTGGCTTCGAGTGTGGTCATGGATACCGCCTTGGGCCAGCCCCGTGTGGGTGCTGGAATGGCTCTGAATCTCACCCAGGGAGTCACCGTGGGAGTCAGTTACCTCAACCAAGCCAGCGCCAAAACGGGTGAAAGTGACACCCTGCGCATGGGAGCTGAACTCGCCAGCAACGGTGATACGGTCTTTGGTGCCAATCTCACTCAACCCTTGCAACAGGGCCCAGCCAACGTCAACCAGACATCGTTGGGCCTGTATCTCAACACCCGTTTTAGATAAGGTATCAAGGTCTTTTAAGTGCGTGAATAACCCCCGATTGCCACGCAGTCGCCGCAAGCGACCGACAGGCCCGCTTTTTTATCCTTTAAAACCGGGTGCCGCCCCCGTTTGGGTGGATACCCGCCAGATGGAAAACCGCCATTTGGCACTCAAAGGCAATTTTGAGCTCCACAGCGATTTGCCGTCAATGCATTTGTTTCACCCCCATACGGTGATCGTCTACCTGCCTCCCAGCTATGGCCACGCTCCCCAGCGCCGCTACCCTGTACTCTATGCCCAAGATGGGAATAATCTCTTTGATCCCGCCACCGCTTTTATGGGCCGGGAATGGCGGCTCGATGAAACCCTCGAGCGACTCTTTCAGGAAAAAAAGATCCCAGAGATGATTGTCGTCGGCATTTACAACACGCCCGACCGACTCGAAGAGTATACCTGGCACCCCTCGCTCTATAATGGTTATCCCTGTGGTGGCAAGGGGCCTGCATATGCCCGTTTTCTGGTCGAAGAACTCAAACCCTGGATCGATCAGCAGTACCGCACCCTGCCGCAAGCGGGTTATTCTGGTCTGATGGGCTCTTCGCTGGGAGCAATTATCAGCTTTTATATCGCCCGCGCCTATCCAGGTGTGTTCTCGCGGCTGGCCTTGATGTCGCCCACAGTCTATTGGGCCCACCATCAAATTCTCAACGACACACATAATTTTCCCCTCAATTTGCGCCTGTGGGTCGACATTGGCACCGAAGAGGGCAGCAACCCTGAAACCGAAGAGACCGTGGAAAGCACCCAGGCCTTTGTGCATGCGCTTGAATTGCGCGGATACACGCGGTTTCACGATTTGGCCTATGATGTGGATTGGTTTGCTGGCCACGACGAAATGGCCTGGGCCCAACGGGTGAACAAACCGCTGCAATTTTTATTTGGCAATTTGGTTTGACCCCATGAGCAAGGCCTCCCCTTTAACCGTCACCCTATTGACCCGCTCGATCAAAGAGGCTTTAGAAACCTGTTTTCCCTATCCGGTGCGGGTGCAGGGAGAAATTTCCAATTTTCGCCCCCACTATTCTGGCCACGCCTATTTCACGTTAAAAGACGCTTATGCCCAGATCTCTGCGGTGATGTGGAAATCCCGCACAGCCTATCTGCCGTTTAAACTCGAAGACGGCCTGCAGGTGGTCTGTACAGGCACCGTCACAGTCTACGAAAAAACCGGTCGCTACCAGCTCAATGTGCTCGACATGCAACCCGCAGGGAAAGGCGATCTGCAGGCACAATTTGAGGCCCTCAAACGCGAGCTCTGGGAAGCAGGGCTGTTTGACGAAGCCCACAAAAAACCACTGCCCACCTATCCGGGGCGGGTGGGTATTATCACCTCACCCACGGGTGCAGCCCTCCAAGACATTCTCTCGGTGGCCAAGCGGCGCAATCCGGGAGTTTCACTTCTGCTCAGACCCGCTCAAGTGCAAGGCGAAAACGCCGCCAAAGATCTGGTCAAAGCCATTCAAGAACTCAATGCCCACGGCGGGGTCGATGTGATTATTCTCGGTCGAGGAGGGGGTTCGCTCGAAGATCTTTGGGCCTTTAACGACGAAACCCTGGCGCGCACGATCTTTGCCTCAGAAATTCCCATTGTGGCTGCTGTTGGCCACGAAATTGACTTTACCATTGCCGATTTTGTCGCTGATCAACGTGCAGCGACCCCCTCTGCCGCAGCAGAATTGGTCATTCCCAGCCGCGAAGAAATGCTGGGGCAATTGTATTATTATCAAGACAAACTGGCTTCCTTGCTCTTGCAACAGTTGCAACAGGCCCGCAGCCGCCTGGAGCGTCTGAGCCAGCACTACCTGTTACGCAAGCCTGAGTTTTGGCTCGATCCGCGCTACGAAAAGCTCTGGCGCCAACAAAGTGCTCTAGAGCAGGCCTGGCAAGGGCAAGTGGCACAAAAACGGCAGAGTTTGGCACTCTTGCAAAGCCGCCTTGAAGGTTTGGATCCGCGCAAAGTACTCAATCGGGGCTTTGTCCTGGTCGAACAACAGGGCCTGCCCGTCACCCGCGCAGGCCAATTGCAATCAGGCCCAATCAGCCTGATCTTTCAAGATGGGCTGCGCAGTGCAAATTTGGAACTGGAAGAGGAGAGATAGGTGTCAAAAAAAAAGCCGGTCTTTGAAGAGTCCCTGAGTGAATTGGAAAAATTGGTGGGCCGCCTCGAGAGCGAAGAGATTCCTTTGGCAGAAGCCATTGCAGCCTTCGAAAAAGGTCAAAGTTTGATCAAAGCCTGTGAAGAGCAATTACAAGCAGCTGAACAGGTGGTCAAACAATTATTGCAGGCCCCAGAAACAGCGCCAGAAGACAACCAAGAAGTTGATTTTGAAGGGAATTTTTTTTAGCCCTTCCCCTCACAGGGATTGCAGATGGGGAACAGGGCTGCTAAAATAAATGTATAATTTACACTAAATTAATCATTTCCAGCAAAGAGGCCTGCCATGACTGATTATTTCCGTCCTTCTGTCACTGTTGATCTGCTGGTCTTTGACTGGACCGATGAGATCTTGTCTCTGCTCTTGATCCAACGGGGAAAAGATCCCTTTGCAGGCCATTGGGCCCTGCCCGGCGGCTTTATTGAACCGGAAGAATCCCTTGAAGCCTCTGCCCGGCGCGAACTCAAAGAAGAAACAGGACTGGAAGTGGGCCCGCTTTCGTCCCTGGGTACCTATGGTGATCCGGGGCGCGACCCGCGGGGGCGCACGTTAACAGTGGCATTTATCGCTCTGGTCGATGGCAAGCCATCGGTTTCAGGCCAGGACGATGCCTCAGCAGCCCAATGGTTTTCGGTGGGAAATCTACCAGCCCTGGCATTTGATCACGCCAGCATAATTGCCGATGGTCTACACAATCTCAAATCGCAAGTGAGAAATATTTATTCAGGCACGCCGCTAAAACTCAATAGCCAAGGCTTTTCACCTCAAAATTTACTGAAACAACTGCCCGACTAAAAGGGGTTTTGACGCACTGCTTCTAGACGCCTGAGTCCGGGGCGGTTTATACTCTGGTATCTAAGCATTGCTGCTTGTTTATCCCCATTTTTATGTTTCCGTTTTTTCGGGGCAGCCCAGGAGAGGTAAGGTATTCTTTCATGACGGAGTCAACGCTCCAGCCTTTGGCCGACAGTATTCTCAGGTTTCTGTGGGAAAGTGATCCCGTCCATGCAACAGGTTTGGGCATTCATGATTACGACTATCACTATGCCGATTACAGTCCTGAAAAGCGGCATGCCTATCTGCAGCAAAAGAAAGACTATTTGTCGCAACTCAAAGCCCTCAGCTCAGACAACCTCACCCGCGATGAGCAGGTCGATCTGGCCATTTTACAGGCCCAATTGAGCACACAGGTCTACGAAGAAGAGGTGCGCAAACAGCTCCACCGCGATCCCTCTCACTATCCGAGTGAAGCCCTGTATGGCGTTCAACAATTGCAAATCAATTACAATCTGCCCCTCGATCACCGGGTACTGGCGATCATGGGTCGCCTCAAAGCTATGCCCCGTCTCCTGGAGCAAGGCATGGCCAATCTGCGCAGCAATCCCGCGGAGATTTCGACAGTTTCGATCAGCGTGGCCCGCGATTCGGTCAAAGCGGGTCGCCAGTTCTTAGAAGAAATTGTGCCCCAGTTTTCAGGCACGGTGCCGCATTATTTTAAAGATCTGCTCGAAAGCAATACCTTGGCACTCAAGGCCTTGCACCATTACGAAAAATTTCTCAACGATCTCGAACCCCAAGCGCAAGCAAGTTTTGCCTGTGGCAAAGCCCATTTCGACTTTTTGCTCAAAGAGAAATACCTGCTCAATTACAGCCTTGAAGAGGTTCTCGAAATTGGCCAGAAGGCCCTGCAAGACACCGAGCGTCTGATCGAAGAAGTGGCCCACGAACTCAATCCCAAACTGACCTGGATGGAGCAAATCGACGAGCTCAAAAACAAACACCCCGAAGCCGATAACCTGCTGCACGCTTACAAAGATGAAGCAGAGCGCATTCGCGATTTTGTTGTCAAAGAAAACCTGGTGACCTTGCCCGAAACCGAAACCTTGGCGCTGATGGAGACCCCGATTTTCCAGCGCAGTATTATGCCCTATTCGGGTTATGTCTCACCCGCCCCATTTGAAGAGCACCAGACCGGCTATTTCTGGGTCACCCCCATGCAAGACAGCATGAGCGAAGCCGAAAAACACCAGCGCCTGCGCTCACACAATATCTATGACGTGACCCTGACCACTGTTCACCACGGCTATCCAGGGCAACACCTGCTCTTTGTCCAAACCCACCAACACCCCTCCAAGGTGCGCAACAGCTTTCCCGATCCCTTTTTCGCCGAAGGCTGGCCGCTCTACTGCGAAGAGATGTTGTATACCGAAGGCCTCTACACCGATCTCAAAACCCGGCTCTTTCAGCTACGCGACCAGCTTTGGCGCGATTACCGCGTGATCATTGACACCCAATTGCACATGGGCAAAATGGATTACGATACCGCTGTTCAGACCTTGGTGGAAGAGGTCGGCATCGATCAAGCCAGTGCCGAAGCCGAAGTCAAACGCTACGTGCTCTTTCCCACCATTGCCATTGGCTATATGTTTGGCAAAAAAGAGATTATCAGCCTGCGTCAAGAAATTGCTGATTTGCGTGGCGACGACTTCTCACTGCTGATCTTCCACAATCGCCTGCTGAGTTTTGGCATGGTGCCGCTTTCACAGTTGCGTTCACTGATGCTGACCCATTACGGCTTAGAAGGCTAATTTCAGCTAAATTTCGCAGCTCTCGTCCTGACAGCGGGGATCACTTTCCGTTTGCACCCCTTCTGAGGCCGCCTCGGCAGCCTGTTCTGGCGGCGGTTGGCGCTCTTGCCCACGCTCGTCCCAGGAGCGCTGCAATACCTGTTTAAAAACAGAAATGGGCTGTGCACCAGAAACAGCATATTTTTGATCAAAAACAAAAAAGGGCACTCCCGAAACCCCAATATTGCGGGCCTCGAAGAGATCCGCACTGACCTCATGGAAATAGATATCTGGGTCAGCCAATGTCGCTCTGACGGCTTCGGGGTCAAGCCCAACTTCGCTCAGCAAACGCACCAGCGTCTCAACCTCCCCCAACTGCTCCAATTCCGTGAAATAAGCATATAAAAGCCGCTCTTTGGCAGCTCCCTGCAGCCCGTGTTGGGCAGCCAAATAGAGCAAGCGGTGCAAGTCAAAGGTATTGGTGCGATGGGTCTTGTCTAATTTCAAGTCCAAACCCACCTGGCCGCCCATTGCCATCACCCGCGCCATCATGGTCTGGATTTGTTCACGGCTCTGCTGGTATTTTTGCATCAGGGCCGAAACAGTGTCCTGGGTTTCGCCTTTGGGGGTCTCTGAATCCAATTCAAAACTGCGCCAAACCACCGCGACCTGTTCGCGATGGGGAAAATCTGCCAACGCCGCTTCCAAGTGGCGTTTGCCAATATAACAAAAGGGACAGACCACATCAGACCAGACTTCGATATTAAACATAATTTTTTCCTCTGGTTTAGAATACCACGCCCATCCGCAAGATCTGGCAATAGGGAGACGATAATCAAGTTCATTTGTAGTCATTTAAAGATGAGGGTGTTTATGAAAATTCCATTCGGTTCGGGTTCCCTTGAAAATCTCTGGGGCAAAGCCAAATCTGCGTTCTCGGGTTCTTCGGGTCCTGTTTCAATCGAAAAACCGAATGCCACCCTTCCCAGCCAAACGACCCAAGCCAAAAGTACCACGCCATTGGATCAGCGCTTTATGGAGAATCTTGGAGCAATGAACCAGGGCAAAGCCACCCAGCAGATTCCGCTGATGGCAGAGACAACAGCCAGCGAGAACAGCCATCCCATCCCCTCAAACCCCAAATCCACAAAAATTTCTGCCACGGCCGCCGCCGTCTGTCCGGTTGAAGAAATGCCCCCGATGCAGACCCAAATCGCGTTTTCAAATTTCATTGCCGAAGTACAAACAGAAGAAATCGCAGACATTGAAGCCGGCAAAAGCGTGCTCAACTCACTCGCCCAAAGCCCCCATTACCAAGCCGCCAGTGGCCAACGCATCGAAGCCAGTCTGAAACAAATCCAACTCAACGATCAACAGGTTTTGTTGGATGAACTCAAAATTGCCATGAAAGCGGCCCAGATCGACATTCCGCCCAATTTCAGCCTCGATCAGATCAGTAAGGTATTTAAACATCTCAGCGAACCTCAGATGTCCAAATTGCTCCAGATCCTGACCTCACGGGATAAACGAATGGAAGCTGAAATTGCACGGCTGAATTCGATGGGGGCTCAATTTAGCAGCGATGCCTTCAAAATTACCGACCTCGAAAAAGCCCGCAAAATGTTGGGGCCCTTGCTCAAACACGAATTACCACAGGTTCTCAAGCTCAAACAAGATTACCTCAAATTTGAGGGGCAGCTCACGACGCAACGCCAGGCCTTGGCCGAACAAATGCGTAAATTTGCCCGCGAAAATGGATTGCAACTGCCTGATTCTCTGCTCAAAACCATGATGGACAGCCCTTTTGGGGCCGAATTTCATTTGAATGATTGGTTGCGAAGCCAAAGTGCGCAATTTGCAGGCCAACCCGACAAACTACAAGCCCTGAGATCGCTAAAATTATTTGGAATTCAATTGCAAAATGTCAGCGAAATCCTTTCCAGGGTTCAGCACAAAGAAAATATCAGCGCAGACACCCTGAATAAATATGTGCTGTTTCAAACCTTTATCACAGTTAAAGACAAACTCTTTGCCGCTTATGAAAACAGCACAGGCCCCCAGCGGGACAAATTACGAGAGGCTATTTTTAATCTCGATCAACTTTTTTCGGGTATGGAACCCACCCCAGAGGCCTTCAAAGCACGTTTGGAGAGTTGGCTGGGCCAGTACCTCAGCCCGCAAGAAATTGCTGCAGCGCTGCAAAGCCTGAATGTGAACATCGAAGAAATAGGCCGACACAATGAGCGGGTCACAGAGGCTGAGCAACAGGGCATCCGTGTTCCCGATGATCCCCCCAGCTTGCCTCCGGTTCCGCCCACCACCCCAACAGCGGGCGAGCAACTTGCCGAACTGTGCGAGACAACCCGGCAACAAAGTGAGTATTATCGGCAGGTCTACGCCACAGAGGGCGATGAAGGCCTGAGCCGGGTCTTGCGCACAGAAAGAGAGACTGTGTTAAGACCACTGGCCCAGGCTGGCAACTTAGACCCACTCTCTGCACTCAATGAACAGAAAGCCACTGGCCATAAATCCCCCATTTCAGCTCAGGTCCAAGAAGCCTTAAACGCCCAGCGCGAAGCCCTGCTTAAAAAACTCACGGCAGGAGGCTCCACCGACGTGGTAAAACAGCAATTTGACAAAATCCGCAATGCCCTGCGCCAGATGCTGCACAAAAACCAAATGGAATTTCGCAATATGCAGCAAAAATTGGCTCTGCAAAAAATGCTGGCAGACATGATGATGCAAATGCAAGCCGAATTAAAGCACCTGGATCAGAGCTTTCAGACAGATGTGCGCAAACACAGCGAAGCCCTGCTTTTGGAGATGCAAACTGAGATTCAAAAAATCCCTGTCGGAACAGGCCTGATTCAGCTTTAAAAACAGCCAGATCATCTGCCCCACCTCCCCAAACCTGCTCTATACTGATGACGCTCCCGCGAAATTCAATATGTGCAAATTGCGCCCAAAGGTGAATGGTCTATGTTGCTCGCTTCTGCCCTTGATTCCCTCCCGCTACAGGAAGATCTGCAAGTGCCTAACTTGCTGCAGGCAGGTAGCCAAGCTGCGTATATTGCCCGCAGAGCGGCAGAGATTCGGACCCAAGTGGTGGTGGTACACGATCGCAAAGAAGCCGAACATTATATGGCTTATTTGCGGGCCTTTGGCATTGAAGACTGTGTCTATTACCCCACCCCCGCGCTTTCCCCTTATGAGTGGAGTGGCGATGAGCGTTTAAGCTGTCATCAGCGCCACTTGGTGCGCTTTCGACTGCAATACACCGACACGCCTCCTCAGGTCATTTTGGTGGGTTATAAAGGCCTGAGCTATCTGGTCATGGACAATCTCACCTGGTACCAGCAAACCCTGACCCTTTACCCCGACGATCGCATGCCCCCCCCCGTTCTGGTGCAACGCCTGATTCAACTCGGCTACCGTCCCGCCAACGCCATCTCAGAACGCGGGGAGTTTACCCGCAGGGGTGGCACTCTCGACATTTACCCCATGGGCTGCGAGCGGGTTTTGCGCATTGAGTGGTTCGACGACGAAATCGAAAAAATCGCCAGCTATCGCCTCAATGACCCGCTCGACAAACCCCACACAGACAAAAGCGGCGTGATTCCTCCGGCCTTTGAATGGGTGATTCCCGACAATCTCGAAGCGCTTAAAACCAAATTGACCGAAAATTACCGGGGCAATTTTATCTCGCTGATCCGCGATTTTAGCTATTCCTCGCAGCTCTACCAGATTATGCCGCTCTTACACGGGGTAACCGGCCTGTTGGGCTGTCTGCCCGACAATGCTCAGATCGTCTGGAGTGAAGGCCTGCACACCAAGGCCCGCGGCTATGCCCATTTGCTCGACGAAACCGCCCATCAGCGCGCCATTGCCCCCCAGCATTTGACCCGCGACCAATTGGATGACGAACTCAAACGCCTGCAGCAATTGCATTTTACCGGCGCAGATGGCCAAGGCGGGGGCACGCTCTTGCCACCCCTGGAAAAAAGCCTCGATCAGCTGACCGCGATTTTGCAACAGGCCCTGCACAAAGGCAACTATGTCACCGTGGTCAGCCCCCAGCCCCAGCGGATTGTGACCATTCTGCGCGAGCGCCGCTGCCCCGTTCAGACCGGCCAAGGCCCGCTACAAGCAGGAACGGTCAATGTGGTCCAGGGAGCGCTGCCCGAGGGCTTTGCCTACGCCCCACTCAATTGGTTTTGTTTTACCGACAAAGAACTCTTTCCGGGAAGGCAGAAGATCACCCGCGATCCCAAATTTAGGCGCAATACCTCGCCCTTGCAATTGAGCCGAATCAAAGAGGGCATGTTGGTGGTTCATGAGGTGCATGGCATTGGCCGCTACAACGGCCTGGTACAGTTTTCGACCACCGGAGAAACCCGCGAATACCTGGCTGTGCTCTATGCCGGCAGCGACCGACTGCTGGTGCCCGTCGAGCAAATGCACCGCCTGCAGATCTACCACGGCGTCGGTGATTCGCAGGTCAAACTACACAAACTCGGTGGCAGCGAATGGGAAAAGGCCAAGAGCAAGGTCAAAAAAGCCCTGGTCGAAATTGCCGAACAATTGCTGCGCACGGAAGCGGCGCGGATGCAGGCCGAAGGCATTGCCTATCCTCCCGACAGCGAATGGCAGCGCGAAATGGAATTTGCCTTTCCCTATGAAGAGACCCCCGACCAGCTCAAAGCCATTCTCGACACCAAATTGGATATGGAACAGGCCGTGCCGATGAACCGCTTGGTCTGTGGCGATGTGGGCTTTGGCAAGACCGAAGTGGCCCTGCGCGCAGCCTTTAAAGCGGCCATGGCCGGTTATCAGGTGGCTATTTTGGCACCGACCACCATTCTGGCCCACCAGCATTACCAAGTGCTCAAAGACCGCTTTGCCTCATACCCCGTGCGTGTAGAGCTGCTCAGCCGCTACCGCACCGCCAAAGAGAGTGATCAGATTTTTGCCGATCTCAAAGCGGGCGCCATCGATATTGTCGTGGCCACCCACCGCCTGCTCTCAAAAAAGCTCGCCATGAAAAAACTGGGTTTGATGATTATCGACGAAGAGCACCGCTTTGGCGTCTTGCAAAAAGAAAAGCTCAAAGACATCCAGCCCGGCATCGACATTTTGACCATGTCGGCCACGCCGATCCCCCGCACCATGAATATCGCCCTGGGCGGATTAAAATCGCTGAGCCTGATCGAAACCCCACCCCCCAATCGCCAGCCGATCAAAACGATTGTTGACCCCTATAACGAAGACCAACTCAAAGAGGCGATCTTTCACGAATTGCAGCGCGGCGGGCAGATTTATTATATCCACAACCGCGTCAAAGACATCGAAAAAATTGGCGCCAAATTGCAAGAATTGGCCCCCCAGGCCCGAATCCGCACCGCCCACGGCCAAATGAACAAACAGGAACTCGAAGAGACGATGTGGGAGTTTTACACCCATGCCTTTGACATCTTGGTCTGCACGACGATTGTGGAATCGGGCCTCGACATCGCCAATTGCAATACCCTGATCATTGAGCGGGTCGAATTGTTGGGCCTGGCCCAGATTCACCAATTGCGGGGCCGGGTCGGCCGCTCCAATATTCAGGCCTATGCCTACCTCTTTTATGATCCGATCAAACCCCTGACCCGCGAAGCACGCGAGCGACTGACCGTGGTGCGCGAATACTCAGATTTGGGATCGGGCTATTATGTGGCGCTCAAAGACATGGAAATTCGCGGGATTGGCAATTTGGTCGGCCCCCAACAGCACGGCAATATTCTCTCGGTGGGCTTTGAGACCTATTGTCAATTGCTCGAAGAGACGATTGCCCTGCTCAAAGGTGAGGTGCGCGAGACCCGTGAGAGCCAAGCCTGTATTATCGACCTCAATCTCTCGGCCTTTATTCCCGAGCGCTGGCTCGACGATCTGGCCGAAAAAATGCGCATCTACCGCGTATTGGCATATAGCGACGATCTTGGCCAAATCGATCAACTCAAACAGGATTTGATCAAAAAACAGGGTGAGCTGCCCAAAGAGGTGGATACCCTCTGGCGTGTCACCCAGACGCGGATTATGGCCACAGATCTGGGTATTCGCAAAATTGGCTTCAAAGGCCAGATGCTCGAAATCCAGTACAGCATGCCCGAAACGCGGTTTAAATTGGCGCTGCGCCGCAATCCACTGCTCAAGAACTGGCAATACAAAGCCGATGCCCTCTTGCACACGCTGATGCCCCAACCGCTCAAGAACCTGCAACGGGTCGAGACCTTCCTTGCTACACTGATGGAAATGGAAGCAGAACATCACGAGGAGCAACCGGTTCATGTCGAATAGCCATCTGACGGAAAAAGGCCTGGTGGCCATGGCCCTGGTGGTCTTTCTGGGCGGCGGATTTACCGCTGGCACCTGGTATTGGGTCAATCGTTTCGATTTTGTCGCCAAAATCGATGGCCAGCGCATCACCCGCACAGTCTTTGCCCGCAGCTTGGAACAGGCCCAGCATCTCTACACCCGCCAATTGGGCATGGACCTCAACTCGCCCCAAGGCAAAGCCCTGCTGCCGATGCTCAAAGAGACCACCTTGAATCAGTTGATCGACAATCAATTGCTCTTAAACGAAGCCCAAAAACGCCAAATCAACATTCCCGACTCAGAAATTGAGGCCGAATTTGAAAAATTGCTCAAAACCAATTACCAGGGCAAACGCGACCGCATGGAGAGTGAATTGGCCCGCAATAATTTTTCGGTGCCCGATTTTCGGCGCGAACTCAAAGAGCGCCAAATCCTGAAAAAAATGCGCGAGGCCCTCAGCACAGGCGCCAAAGTCAGCGACAAAGACGCTATCAGCTATTTTGAGCAAAACAAAAAGAACTTTCACCAACCCGAAAAAATCGAGGCTGCACATATTTTGTTGAAGGTCGAGAAACCCGAACAAGACGCTGTCGCTCGCCAAAAAGCTGAAAAATTGCTGGCAGAACTCAAAGCCGGAGGTGATTTTAAAACCCTGGCCAAGAAACATTCCGAAGACACCTCCAACAAAGACAAAGGCGGCGATCTTGGCGCTTTTGCCAAAGGCGACATGGTGCCCAGCTTTGAAAGCGCCGCCTGGGCGCTCAAACCGGGTGAATTTACCCAAACCCCCGTTAAAACCGACTTTGGCTATCACCTGATTCTGCGGGGCAGAAGCCTGCCCGCCGGCCCCGTGCCCCTGGCTGAGGCCCGCAAGCAATTTGAGCCGCAATTATTGGAGCAGGCCAAACAAAAGGCCTACCGCGACTGGCTCAAAGAGTCACGCAAACAGGCAGAAATCACCCTGGCCGAAGACATGCAACGGCCTGCACCGCCCGCCCCGCCTTCAGGCACAGCATCGGCCAACAGTGGCGCAGCCAGTCCCTCTGGGGCGGCTTCGGCGCCGGTTTTGGAAAAAGAGGAATAGAGAATCTTAAGCGCTGATTTGGTGTAAATTTGCTGGGGAGACGTGTACACCAAAGTGGGTGCGCCCGGCCGGGCGCACCATGAAAAAAGCAGCCCATAAAGGGCTGCTGTACAGATTCTTCAGACAATTAGGTTACTTGGACTTATAAGTTCCACGAAACCCGTGCACAAAACGGCTTTCGATACGTACATTTTGGCGACCCACCCAAGGATCCATGGCGAGATAGCTGCCGTCACTGTTCTTTGCTGTGAGGGCCACAAAGTGGGTTGGAAAGCCTTTCAAATAGCCCCTCAATTCAGCAATCACCGGAAAACCCGCCCTCAACTCAGCATCAGCCGCCTGAGAGGTGCTGATCACCTGGTAGCTGACGCGATTTGCAGCAGCCTGTGGCACTTTGCTCCAGACAATCAGATCCCGCTGAAAGCCACCAATCGGCTTCAATGCCTCATTCAGTTGGGTTGGACTCAAGGATACCCCTTGCGAGTTCAAAATCGCAGCTACAGAGACCAAAGCACAACCGTAGTCAGCAATCGAAGTCGAAGTATAACCCAATTTTCCGGGCTGGATACGCTGAGAAATAGCAGGCACTCCGAGCGTCGAGTTTTTCGGAGCAGGAGGTGTGGGAACAACAGGCTGCTCCTCACGAAGCTCAAGGCTATAGGAACAAGCACTAGCAGAGATTCCAGGCCCAATATTGAGTGACGTAAAGTCAAAATCACGGCTAAAGACAAAGTTAAGACCCGTTTTTGAGCTCAGCCAGCGGTCAAAGCGCCAGGAGGTTTTCTGATCGTACTTCCTCAGCGGAAACAAGACTTCATCCGAGCACGTTTTGTCTGAGATCACCATTTTATAAGCCTTGCCAGGCTGAAAGTTCCAGGCAGAGAGGTTTTTTTGGCCGTATTTCCATTGCCCGGGTGTGGAATCGTTGATCTGGGTGGTGCCACTCAGACCAGCAATTTTAAAATCGCCGTTGGCCCCGGTGTCGCTCAGTTGACCGACGGCAGCTAGAGGGCTGCTCTCTACCGACAGATCAGGGTTGAGCTGATTTGTGGAAGGCAGATGAAACAGCCCATTTTGCTGCTGCCCTAAAGGGGTACAGGCCACGCTCATCATCAGGGAAAGGGCTGCGCAGAATCCCAAAGGATTTTTGCGCATGTAATCAAAGAAATCATCAAGCATAGGCGAAAACCTTCTTTGCTATTTTTTCTAATAAAATTAGGTATTTTTATTAGTTAATTATATTGTATCTATCACACACAAACCTGTCAAGCACCAATTTCATCTGGATTATTCAATTATTGTGATAGGTTCAAGAATTTTACACACAAAACAACAGCCAACAATAACAAATTAAATTACCTAAAAAGAAAAACGAACTTGAAAAACTAAATGGTTTTGTTTTATAATCTGGACATAAAAACTTCGAGGTGAAACATGAAACACAAAATCTTATCAACGCCAATGAAAAGAATCATTGCTCGGACTGCCATAGCGGCATCTATTTTGATGGCATCAACTGCTTGTGTGGATAGATCTGCTCCACCAGCGACGATGTTGAAAGATATCACTCCTCAAAGGACGACAATGAAGGCCGGTGTGTTAAAAACGCTTGATTTTTCTCGTTCTGGAAGTAATGTGCCAGTTAAAACGGTTGGAGTTCGGTTTTCTAATGTTTCTGAGGCTGGTTTTAGTAAAAAGTCTCAGTCTGAATTGTTTTTGTTTGCAAAAATTACCGTTCAGAACCAAAATAATGAGCAAATATCAATCACTGAGCCTTTGACTCAAGGAATCGGTGAATTTACCCTTAAAGCAAATCGTGGTGATACACTAACTTTGGGTATAGAAATTTTTGAGTCGACGCAATTCGACTCGAAAGAACCGCTTGATGGCTCTCTGATTGGTTATGGCAGTAAAACAGTGCTCATTGATGAACAACAAGAAATTTTCCTCCCGATTGAGAATATCGCTTCAGACGATGAACGGCGAGACATCAATGGAAAAATCGATTTTCAAAAAACACAGCCCCTTCGGCAAGATTTGGCTCTTATTCCTTCAAACTCTCAACCGATACCTTCGTCAACAGAGTCATCCCAACCGGCTCAAGTTTCTCCCCCCCCTATTTTAGCTGCTTTGAATACAACAAGCACGATTAACGCTGTGGCTTCTTTCTCTGTAATTTCATCAGGAGTCACCTGGAGCTCATCAAATCCCAATAATCCAGGTATTTACTTTAGTCGATTGATGGAAAATAATATGTTTTCTCAGGGGGTTTTATTGCCGATTCCAAGACAAATTATAGCCCCCGAATTGCGTTATAAAGTGATCAGCGATTCTGTTACAGGTGATATCCCCTTGGTTTTTACCGATCAACATCAAAATCTATGGGCAATGGTATTGAATCCAACGACTTTAAAGCCTTATACGACGGCACCATTTCGCGTAAGTGGTTCTGCCGTTAAAACAGATTCCTTTGTGCTTACCGGCAATAATGGCTTGTATTCGGTTTTGTATCATAAGAAAATCAACGGTGAATCTGAAGTCACACAGCAGAGTTTTTCATTGACAGGCCCTTCCGGCAACGAAAATAGCTTTGGACTCAACACCACGTTCTACTACAATAAATTGATCGGAGCAACAAAGAACGAACGTAGTAGTGTTCAAGCGTTGGTTGCGCGAGAAGATAAATCAAGTATTGGCGATAAACTCAATCGCTTAGTAGACATCTGGCAAATTAATTCTTTCACAAATAGTTCCACCAATCCGCCTGTTCCTGACCCTCAGTTCAGCTCTTCAGAATTCGGTGGTATCAGCTCCAATGACAGTGGCCTTGTTGTCGTTGCTGCTGAAGTGTTCAACGGCAATGATACTGATCTGAAGTTTAAAGTTACTCCAGATGCGACCAAACCTGGTTATGTATTTGGGGGTGATTTTGTTCATAATGCGGAGTTCTCAAAAGGAGATCAAACATTCAAATCCATGGATGTTTCTGAATCCTTCGTTTCAATTTTGTATAACTCTGAGGGAAATCCTTTGCGACAAAACGGGTTGTACTTAGAGAGATTTAATCTCAAAAGAAATAATAACCGTATTGGCCAATCCCTTTTCCTTGCCAATGCCATTGATGGGCAAGTTTTAATTCGAGAAAATGAGAAACGTCTTATCATCGTTTTGAAAAACCGCGCGAATCAGATTGAGGTGAAGAATTTGACCATCGATGACAGTAATTTCCCTCAAGAAATCAGTGTTTCCCCTGGTAATGAGCAGATGGAGGTAGATTTTCCTCCTCCGGCATTGAACGATGTTACCCTCCCACCAACGGAATCATTCATGCCTGAAAACACCCCCCCTGTTACCGATAACTCTTCCTCCTCAGTTCAGGTGCTCGCTCCTTCATCTCAATCGGCTCCTTCGTCGGGGAACACCTCGTCTATTGGTTTTCCTCAAATTGTTGTCACAGAAGCGTCTTCGACGGCTACCAGTATTGGCTTGAGCCTCACTTCTAGGTTGCGGGTTGATTCCTCGAAACTTATGGTTCAGTGGCAATCCACTGATGGCGTTACTCTTCCGCCAGGGCCAGGCGTAGTTGAGTATTTGATCAATGGACATCTTTTTAAAACAGCTGGTTACCTTTCGGGCGATGGAGTCTTTTCCAAACCAGTAGTTGATTTAGACATCTCTGGGCTGAAATCAGGCAGTTACAATGTAATGGTGCGTTTGAAGACTGCTTCAGGCACATTGATTATGGCCACCGACGCCAGAAGCCCTTTATCATTTAAAATACTCTAATTTTAAATGATGAAAAGTTTAAACCCGGCGAATTCGCCGGGTTTAAATACAAAGCTCAAAAGCAATAGCCGAAATTTGAGCTGATACCAAGAAAAAATGCATTCACATTGTACAGCCGACAATAGTTCTTGCAGAATTGCCCTTGTGGTGTTCAAAGTCAATATAAATTTTCCACAACCCTCACCCTATACAGGCCCGGAGAGAGCCCCGATCGCTGAGGAACCACAGCAGGAAGATGTCCCTCCTCCCCCTATGACTGTGACATTCAACAACGTCAGTGTGATGGTGACGAAGCCTCGGGGCCAAGGTCTGCCCGGGGCTCTGGGTATGTAACCTGAAATTCTGAGCAGCCGATAGTCCCCATTTAAAGTATGCTAAAATAGCTTAGCTTGTTAGTAAAAGCTATTTTTTTTTGCTTAATTATCTAAACTTAGATGAACAGGTATAATTCAATTAATATGAGAGTAAAAGTAAGTGAAGAGCAGCGCCGATCGATTCATGAACTCTTATTTCTTCTCAATCTCGACCAGAAGGATCTGGCCGAACTGATCGGCATCAAATCCCCGGTCATGTCCCGTTTCCTCAATTATGCAGGGGTCGGCATGAGAGCCAATAATTGGTTAAAAATGATTCAAGGGCTTGAAGATCGAATTCAATTCCTGCTGGCTCAAAACCAGATGGAAACTTTTCATACTGATCGCGCCAGAGATTTATTAGGAATTTTAAAAAATACTGAAAAAAGCGAAGATATAGCACCATCTGTAAATAAACCCTTGATACGTGAAGCAAACGTGAGCAGTTCAATGGCTATGAGCGTTTCAGAAGTCAAGCAAAGACAAATTCCTGATTGGGCTCGAAATTGGCCTGTATCGTCACCGGATAATTTCTGGCAGTGGGTTTTAGAACTTGGTTTGGAAGTTCTTCAAGCTGATCTGGAGGATTTCATTCCAATTCATGCGCTACACCCCTCCTCAGGGAGTATTGTCTTACTTAAAAGCAAAAGTGTTGAGTCTATTGCACTCTCGGCATTACGCCCACAGCTTGATAACTGGAAAAAACAAAAAACAGACATATTTTGGTGTTTAGAGTATCTAGAAAAAGAAAAAATGCATATTCACGCAGAATTTGGCTATATAATCAAAGGAACATTGAGAGCCTATGCAGAGCCATTTGAAAACTTTATTCTGATCGTTAAGCAAAATCAACACATGGAACTCTATCGTTGGTTTCCCACTGTCATGATGCTACATTCGGTTACATTAAGTCAGGATTCTTTGGCACTGTTTCAAACATATCTTGATCAACTAAAACCACCACCGACACTTGTGCAGATTGCATCTGAGGTTAAAAAATCTGGGGTTATTATTTACCACCCTCAATTGCAAACACACAAGTCATTGCTCGTTGAGGTTCCGCAAGCGCAAATCGCCAGAGCTGTCTCTAACCGGAGGAACACAACAGGCAATAACAGTCCTGAACAAAACAAGATCACAGTTAAAGTTCCCGTGGCAGAATACGGAGAACACACCTGGCATTTAGAAATAGAATTGCAAGCCATGATCACCACACCGCAATATAAGATTGAGGCCTCGGTGATCTGTGACAAGCAGGGACAAAAGTCTGAATCAAATCACTTTGAGAATTTTCAGCTTCATGGAGTATCTATACCAGCAAACGCACTATCTGTCGAATACGATGCTGGTGTTCCAGGCCTTCTCGAAGGGAAATACCTTCTGGATCTTGACAGCGCTTTTGAACAAGTGAGATTAGATATCAGTGGGCAAACATCCGTTCTTTCAGAGACAGCCACACAAAAACTACCAAAACAAGAAGTCAATGTCCAGCTTTTACTGATGCAACGAGCTGATGAAATCAGCTTATTGCAGATTCCCAGTATATAAACGCTGCGATCTGGAAAGGAACACCAGATGACTGAGCTTATGAATTTTGAAGACATACCGAGCGCCTGGATTCAAGTGATTCAAAATGAGATTTTACCTTTGTTAGAACAGGGCGAAATGCAGTTGGCTTGGGGCATATTCTCGAATTTTTATGCTCAGTTAGAAAAATTTGAGACCGAGTTTAAATTCATGCTTTTTTAAATCAAGAAATGCCAAAATCAAATATTTATTTTCAATTATTCAAAATTTCCTTGACTAAAATTCTATTACATGTAATGAATGCTTTACCAAGCCAGACAATTACCGCAGCATACTCAGATTTACAGATAAGCCTCGGAAATCTGTATCGAGATTTCATGGCTGGAGAACGCTCTGATAATCAGAAACAGGCTTTAGAAGCCTACAGAAATGCTCTACAAGGCTTTGAAGCAATTAACGATACACAGGGAGTTACCGAATGCCAGGTAAACCTCGGGAATCTCTATCAGGAATTGATAACCGGGGACCGCTCTGATAATCAGAAACAGGCTTTAGAAGCCTACAGAAATGCTCTACAAGGCTTTGAAGCAATTAACGATACACAGGAACTTGCTGCGTGCCAAATGAACCTGGGTGT
>JBFWRL010000051.1:0-1733 GCA_050248915.1 Candidatus Sericytochromatia bacterium | reverse complement strand
AATTGATAACCGGGGACCGCTCTGATAATCAGAAACAGGCTTTAGAAGCCTACAGAAATGCTCTACAAGGCTTTGAAGCAATTAACGATACACAGGAACTTGCTGCGTGCCAAATGAACCTGGGTGTACTCTATCAGAAATTGATAACCGGGGACCGCTCTGATAATCAGATTAAAGCCTTGAACACCTACTCTCAGGCACTCAAACGCTTTGAAGCAATTAACGATACACCAAGCCTTGCCATATGCCAAATGAACCTGGGGAATCTCTATACCCAATTGCTAACCGGAAATCACTCTGATAATCTGCAAAAGGCTTTGAACGCCTATACCGTGACCAGCGAGCTTGCCGAAGATATTGATTTGATTCGCAAGTGTGCCAATAATATCAAGCGATTAAACTTGCCTGCGGCTTCTAAATATACACCTTTGATGAATTTGATCCACAAGCTCGAAAGTTATCGCCGCATGTTGCTGCCTCAGGAGCGATACTCTTTATTAAAGCAAACCCCACAAGTCTACCAATACTATATTCAGGCTTGTTATGAAGATCAACACACTCACAACACACTGGAATTGGCACAAGTGATCGAAATGACCCATCAGCGTGCCTTTTTAGACAGTTTTCAGACAGGACGTATCCTTATTGATGAACGCGCCGTAGAATCAACAGAAGCAAAACAACTCATCGAGGCTTTAAATAAAAATTTGATCGAATACAGTCAGGTATTGAACTTTTATTTGAATCAACAATCAGATTCACGCGATGAAACGCTTGATGATGAACCAGAAATCCATCGTTATCCTAGTTTATATCTAACTCTCAACGATGCAGCGCAAAAACGAGCCATTGATTTACAACAGTATTTGCAACGCAATCAAGAACTCACGCATCGGATCATTGAACTAGAGCCTTCACTCCAGAGCCGTTTCCGCCAACAAAGTGGTGAAGTATTCTCTCCTGATCAACTTCAAGCAGCCTTAGCTCAGCAAAAACAGAGTCTGGTAATTCAGTTTTATTTAGACCAAGGCCTGCTGATGGCAATTAGTCACAGCTATAAAGGCTCTCAGCTTCATGTTTTGGACTGGAACGCAGAAAATCAAGCCGTGCTCCTAAGATACTATGAAATTTTTGAAATCATCAATCAGGATAAAACCCGTTCTGCAATAACGCCAGAGGCCATGCCTCAAATTGCCAATGAACCCGACCGCTATTACTCCACAATCAAAGACTTAGAAGGCGTTTTATCTCAGTTATACAACCTTTTATTGAAACCATTAGAAGCTCAGCTCAATGACTTCGAAAAGGTCACCATCATTCCCTACAGTTCGCTATATAATGTACCTTTTCAAGCACTTTATCCACAAAATCAGACAAGTGGCGATCCAGCGTTTCTTCTCAAGAACAAAATCGTTACTAAAATGCCAACCCTCAGCGCATGGGTGACACTGGTTGAGCAAAGCCATTCCACACAAAAAAGTAGTTCCCTGTCAGCGCAAGCCTGGGTAATTAGTGACTATGCTGATCCGTTGCAGTCGTTACCCGGGGTAAAGACAGAAGTTAAGATAGTCCAAAAAATTTTCTCGAGCAGCAAGCCCATGATCAAGCAAAATGAAGAGGCCACACCCACGAGCCTGAAAGACATACTGCGATCACCGGGCCAAGTTTTGCATCTGGCTGGGCACGCGACCAAACCGGGTATCGGTTCAGCCATCATACTTTCAGATGGAATG
>JBFWRL010000050.1:0-31871 GCA_050248915.1 Candidatus Sericytochromatia bacterium | reverse complement strand
GAGAATCACAAGATTTTCGGTGTGTGCCACCACAAGTGCCAATTTGCGCGCTTCAGCCTCTTGTTCTTGTAGGCGCAGATTCACAGATTTTAAATCTTTTTGACGATTTTGAAGCAATTCTGCCAATTCTTGAGCATCGCGCAGGGCCGAACGTTGCATTTGCAAAAGCGTCAAAAAGTCCCAAGCTGAATGGTGTTTGGGCAAATCCTGTAGCGTCACCCCCATCCGCTTGAGTTCTGCCGCCTCGGTAAACGAGGGCGATGCCAAAAACAAAAGGCGCTCAGGTTGATTTAAAAGCACAATTTGGGCACGCAAAAGCAGGGCAGAAGTTTGACTTTCCAAGACCCAAATTTTGTCTTGATTCTGCTGAAAGGTCTCAAAATTCAAAGCCATTCCAGGTGGACGTTTGACCCGAAAAAATTCAAAAAAAGGGTGACCCACTTGAAGTTCTGGCTGAATATTGCACAAAACAGACCCCGCTTCAAGCAGATTCAATTCTCGATCTAACAGAACATAAAAGGGAAAAAGCGCATCCCAGGTTTCATAAGGGAGAGAGAAACACCGATTCATGCCGGCAAATCCTGGATCCACTTCACCTGAAAAATGTCGTGATCGGCTCCGGCTCGGCCTTTGATCGCCCATTGCGTGACCTCTACATTGGCCGAAAAAACCTCAGCAAGCCCTTTTAAGATTCCCAAAGCAAAGAGCGCGAGCCCCTCGCGGTGGCTATGATAATGCATATGTAAACAGCCTGGGGAAATCTCTTCACAGAGAAAATCCGGGGGCTCCAATTTGGGCAACATCAATGTAATCTGGGTATGAAAATTGGGCAAATTATGTAAAAAAACATCAAGGGTACCCCCCCCCGTTTCCATCAATTCGGGGTATTCTTCGACAGCGGTGTGCGTGGCCCAAAAATAGCCAAAAGATTCAAGCACTTCAGTGGGTGGTCGCTGCAAGACCTCACAGACTGTCCCCACCAATTGATAGGTCATTTGGTCCGGGTAATTATCCGTCCCAATAAAAATCGGGTTATCCAACCCAGATTTTTCTAAAATTTGCTGCCAAACTCCCTCTCCCTGTTGTTTGACAATCATTCTTTTTAAAGCCTTGTTGACAATTCCGTACATGTTTAACGTCCCCCCCCCAAACAATCACTTGCCCCAAGTATACAACCTGATCAAAACAGCCCCAAAAGAAAAACCGACCCACAGAGATCTGCTTGTGGGTCGGTTTTGCTTAAAAGCGCAAGACTATTTCATAAATTGACGCAGCACGGTCTGGAGAATGCCGCCATTGCGGTAATAATCCACTTCAACCGGGGTGTCGATGCGGCAGCGGGCCTCAAAGCTCAGGCTCTCACCATTGGCTTTGCGGGCTGTAACCTTTACCATCTGCATCGGTTTGAGGTTGTCGTCGATCTCAAACGAGAAGAACTCGCTGCCATCAAGGCCCAAACTGGCAGGGGTATCGCCCTCTTTGAACTGCAAAGGCAGCACGCCCATGCCGACCAAATTGGAGCGGTGAATGCGCTCAAAGGACTCAGCAATGGCCGCGCGCACACCCAGCAAGAAAGTGCCTTTGGCGGCCCAGTCCCGCGACGAGCCTGTGCCATACTCTTTGCCCGCCAGAATCACCAGCGGCGTGCCCTCAGCCTGGTATTTTTGTGAGGCATCGTAAATAAACATTTGCTCACCGGTGGGCAAATAGGTGGTATAACCGCCTTCGGTGCCGGGAGCCATTTGGTTTTTCAGGCGCACATTGGCAAAGGTGCCCCGGGTCATGACACGGTCATTGCCCCGGCGCGATCCGTAGGAGTTAAAATCCCCCGGCTTGACGGCATTGCCTTCGAGGTATTGGGCTGCAGGGGTGCCGACTTTGATCGAACCAGCGGGGGAAATATGGTCGGTGGTGATCGAGTCCCCCACTTTGACCAAGACCCGCGCTTCGCTGATCGGCTGAATTTTGCCGGGTTCTTGGGCCATGCCCACAAAGAACGGCGGCTCTTGGATATACGTTGAGTCGGTGTCCCATTCAAACAGATCACCAGGGGTGACCGGAATGGCATTCCACTCGGCATTGGACTGGTCAATGCCGTTGTACATCTGGCCGAAGAGTTCAGGATTGAGGGCATCGTCGAGATGGGCGGCAATTTCGGCATTGCTGGGCCAGATATCTTTGAGATAGACCGGGTTGCCAGCTTGGTCGCTGCCGAGCGGATCTTTGACCAGGTCAATGTCCACGGTGCCTGCCAGGGCATACGCCACAACCAGCGGGGGCGAGGCCAAGAAATTGGCTTTCACGCTCTGGTGCACACGGCCTTCGAAGTTGCGGTTGCCTGAAAGCACGCTGGCAGCAATGAGATCGCCCTCTTTGATCGCCGCTTCGACCGGCTCAGGCAGCGGGCCTGAATTGCCGATACAGGTCGTGCAACCATAACCAACCAGGTTAAAACCCAATTGGTTGAGATAAGGGGAGAGCCCTGCGCGGTCGAGGTACTCGGTCACGACCCGCGAGCCAGGGGCCAGCGAGGTTTTGACGTAAGGCTTCACGCTCAGGCCTTTTTCGACGGCTTTTTTGGCCACCAAACCAGCACCCAGCAAGACGGATGGGTTGGAGGTATTGGTACAGCTCGTGATCGCGGCAATCACGACATCGCCGTGTTTCATCGCAATTTCAGTGCCGTTTTTGTACACCCCGGTATTGCCCAGTTTGTCTTCGCTCAAGGCAAAACCACTGGTGGGTGACGTGCTGGTCAGGGCCGCAGTGAAGGTCTCTTGCATTTGGCTGAGGTTGACGCGGTCCTGGGGGCGTTTGGGCCCGGCCAGAGAAGGCTGAACGGTGGACATATCCAATTCGAGATTGTCGGTGAAGACCGGGTCAGGAGTGGCGTCGGTGCGGAAGAGCCCCTGGGCCTGGGTATACGCTTCAACCAAGCTGACCAGATCGGCACTGCGGCCGCTGCGCGAAAGATAGCGCAGGCTTTCGCTGTCGACCGGGAAAAAGCCCATGGTGGCACCGTATTCGGGGGCCATATTGGCAATGGTCGCCCGGTCGGGCAGAGAGATATTGCTCAAACCAGAACCATAGAACTCCACAAATTTGCCGACCACGCCTTTTTTGCGCAGCATTTGCGTAATCGTCAGGGTCAAGTCAGTGGCGGTCACACCTTCGGGCAGGCTGCCGGTGAGTTTAAAGCCCACCACTTCGGGAATCAACATATAGATCGGTTGGCCGAGCATGACTGCTTCGGCTTCGATTCCACCGACACCCCAACCGACAACGCCGAGGCCGTTGATCATGGTGGTGTGGGAGTCGGTGCCGACGAGTGAATCGGGATACGCAACTGTGTTGTCGCCTTCGCCTGAAGACCAGACGCCACGGGCGAGGTACTCCAGATTGACCTGGTGCACAATCCCGCGACCAGGGGGCACCACGCCAAAATTGTCCAGGGCCTGCTGGCCCCAGCGCAGAAATTCATAGCGCTCGCGGTTGCGCTCCATTTCGATATCTATATTCTGCTGAAATGCAGCCGCTGTGCCAAAATGGTCAACCTGAACAGAGTGGTCAATCACCAGATCCACCGGGCAAATCGGGTTAATTTTCTTGGGGTCGCCGCCCATGCGCGACATGGCCGCACGCATGGCAGCCAAATCGACCACGGCAGGCACGCCGGTAAAGTCTTGCAGAATCACGCGGGCCGGCTTAAACGGAATTTCTTCCTGCACGGGCTGAGCGGCATTGTAAGTGGCCAGTTTTTTCACGTCCTCGCGGCTGACAACATAGTCATCACAATTGCGCAAAACGGATTCGAGCAAAACCTTGATTGAAAAAGGGAGGGAGTGAATGGCAGAAAAACCCTGATCTGCCAATTTGGAAAGGCTGTAATAATAGACGGTTCCTGAACCTGTAGCCAGGGCGGTACGGGTTCCCAGAAGATCGTGTGTGCTCATGAAGCGTTCCTTTCTGGTTATAAAGAGTACAGACTCATGATACACCCCTCCGGGGACATCCGGCCCGAAAGCACAGCGAAGTGATTCAAAAACAGGTATAATTGAATTTAATCTTTGAGGGTAGTCATAGTTAATGGCACGTATTCTTGTAGCAGATGATGACGCGTTTATCTTGCAGTTCATCGATAAGGTCTTGCGCAGCCAGGATCATGAAACCATCCTGACAAGCAACGGTGAGCAGGCGTTGGACATGTTTCAACAGAGCACACCTGACTTGGTTTTGCTGGATGTGATGATGCCCAAATTAGATGGGTTTCAGGTTTGCCAGCAAATTCGCAGTCGCGATCCGCTGGTCCCAATTCTGATGCTCACGGCACGCATGCAGGTCGAAAACAAAGTCAAAGGCCTCGACAGCGGTGCCGATGACTATATCACCAAACCTTTTGATCGGCTTGAGCTGATCGCCCGGATTCAGGCCGCACTGCGCCGCCAAGAGGCCTTACACGGCAAAAACTCCGCCCCTGTGGCAGAGGGCATCAGCGTCAGTGATTTAAGCCTGCACTTTAAAAGCTGGCAGGCCGATTACCGCAAAACGCCGATCAAACTCTCGCGCACCGAATTTAAGCTTTTGCGCATTTTTTGTGAATATGCCGATCAGGTATTGGACCGCGACTTTTTATTAAACACGGTCTGGAATTACAAAAATACAGGCACCACCCGCACAGTGGACAATTTTATTATGCGTCTGCGCAAAAAACTGCAAACAGTGGTCGAAGAACACGGTGAAATCTCGCCATTTCTGGAAACCCTCTATGGTGTGGGCTATCGCCTCAATTGCAGCGATGTGCCCCCCATTCACACCTTCAAATAACAACTGATTCAGCATTGCAAGGAACATTCTATGAAGAAATGGGATCATCAGCATCTCGAAAACACCCCTGAGGCCCTGGAGTCTGCGATTTGTCAGCATATTCGCTACCAACTCGCCAGCCGCCTCGACAATCTCTCCCGTGGCGATCTCTACCAAGCCACCTCGTTGGCCGTGCGCGACCGGCTGGTCGAACGCATGCTCGAAACCGAAAAACGTTACGAAAATGCCCAGGCCAAACGGCTCTATTACCTCTCAATGGAATTTTTAATGGGCCAGTTTTTGGAGAACAACCTCTACAATTTGAATATTCTCGAACCGACCCGCTTGGCCCTGCACAATTTGGGTGTCGATCTGCGTGAAATCTGCGACTACGAACCCGATGCCGCCCTGGGCAACGGCGGCTTGGGGCGTTTGGCGGCCTGCTTTTTGGATTCGATGGCAAGTTTGAATCTGCCTGGTTTTGGCTATGGCATCAATTACGAATTTGGCCTGTTTAAACAGGAAATCCACAACCATTGCCAAGAAGAAAAACCCGATCATTGGCTCGAAGAGGGCACCCCCTGGGAGATCGAGCGCCGCAGCCAGTCCTGCCTGATTCCGGTCTATGGCCGGGTCGAACATGCCGCAGATGCCCAGGGTGACTACAACCCGATGTGGGTCAATTGGCGTGTGCTCATTGGCGTGCCCCACGATATCCCGATTGTGGGTTACGGTGGACAGAGCGTGAACTTCTTGCGCCTATTCAGTGCGCGCTCGTCCCACGAATTTGATATGCAAATCTTCAACCAAGGCGACTATATCCGCGCAGTTGAACAGAAAATTTCAACAGAGACCATTTCCAAGGTGCTTTACCCCTCCGACTCCATCGAAGCGGGCAAAGAACTGCGCCTGCTGCAGGAGTATTTTTTGGTGGCCTGCGCTTTGCAAGACATTGTCAACACCCACCTCAAGCAACACAGCGATCTGCGTAATTTACACAGCAAGGCAGCGATTCAGCTCAACGACACCCACCCCGCTCTGGCCGTGGCCGAGTTGATGCGTCTGCTGGTGGATGAACAGCAATTGCCCTGGGACAAAGCCTGGGAAATCACCCGCTCGACCTTGGCGTATACCAACCACACCCTGATGCCCGAAGCCCTGGAAAAATGGCCTGTGAACCTGATGGCCAAAGTCTTGCCCCGCCATTTGCAATTGATGCGTGAAATCGAACGCCGCTTTATGCAGCAGATAGAGTTGCAATGGCCCGGTGACAAGCTTAAAGCGCAAAAGGTCTCGCTCTTTGAAGGCGAAGGTGAATACAAACAGGTGCGCATGGCCCATTTGGCGATTCTCGGCAGCCATTCGGTCAACGGCGTCTCGGCCCTGCACACCGAATTGATCAAATCCCAACTCGTGCCTGAGTTCTACCAGCTCTGGCCCGAAAAATTCAACAACAAAACCAACGGGGTGACCCCCCGGCGCTGGCTGCTCAAAGCCAATCCCCTGCTTTCGGGGCTGATCAGCGAAAAAATTGGCAGTGGCTGGATCTCTGATCTCGACCAATTGCGCCAATTGGAACCCTTGGCCACAGACAGCGCCTTTCAAACTGAATTTATGCGGATCAAACGCGCCAATAAAAGCCGCCTGGCCCGCGTGATCGAAGAGACCACCCACTACCTCGTCGATCCCGACTCCCTCTTTGACGTGCAGATCAAACGCATGCACGAATACAAACGCCAATTGCTCTGCCTGATGCACGTGGTCCATGAATACCTGACGATTGTCGAAGACGGCCAAGACCTGACCGTGCCCCGCACCTATGTCTTCGCGGGCAAAGCCGCACCGGGCTATTGGGCCGCCAAACAGATCATCCGTTTGATCAACCAGGTCGGCGCTGTGGTCAATACCGACAAACGGGTGGGGGATCAACTCAAATTGGTCTTTATCCCCGATTACCGGGTCTCCCTGGCCGAGAAGATCATTCCCGCCGCAGATTTAAGTGAGCAGATCTCAACCGCCGGCAAAGAGGCCTCGGGCACGGGCAATATGAAATTCGCCATGAACGGTGCGCTGACGATTGGCACCTTGGATGGGGCCAATATTGAAATTGGCGAAGAGGTTGGCGATGACAATATCTTTATCTTTGGTCTCAAAGCAGAAGAGATCCAAGCCCTGCGCGAAAGTGACAGCTACGATCCCTGGGTCTACTACCAAGATCCGGCGGTCAAACGCGTGATTGACACGTTCAATTCGACCCGCTTTTGCGCCGAAGAGCCCGGTATTTTTGAGTGGTTGTTTGAATCTCTCACGACCCAGGATACGTATTTTCATCTGGCCGATTTCCCGGCGTATATTGCCGCCCAGGAAAAGGTGGGGCAGAACTATCTCCAGCGCGAAGACTGGGCCCGCAAGGCAATTTTGAATGTGGCGCGGATCGGCAAATTTTCCAGCGACCGCACCATCAGTGAATACGCCCAAGAGATTTGGCAGATCGAGTCAGGGCTGTAAAAGCTGTCCAAAAAAGACAAAAGCGTGCCTGGCAGGAGTCGAACCTGCGACACCCGGCTTCGGAGGCCGGTGCTCTATCCACTGAGCTACAAGCACGTTTTGTGAATGACTTCACGTTTTGTCATTCTAACACAAGCTATTTGGCTTTGAGTATCTTGCCCAGCTCGGCTTTGAGCTGCTCCAGATTCCAGGTCGCAGAGAGGGGCTCACGCGGGTCTGACATGATGGTGTGGTCTTTGAGCACAAAACCTGCAGCCTTGACTTCGTCGATATAGGTCACGAGCCGTTTGGTCTCACCCCAAATGCGCTCTTTGCAGGGCTTGGCACAGTTTTTCCAGGAGCGGTCAAAATCGTCGCGCAGGCTTTTTTGGGCCCCTTCAAGGTAATTGATCTTGACCACGGCATGGCGCCAGCGAAGCCCTTCCCACTGAGGTTTGGCAATTTCATCGCGAAAGTACTTCAAAACCGGATCTTTGTCCATTTCGGGACGCTTAAACACATCTCCCACAAATTTGAGATTCTGATCGGTTTTTTCGGAGACCCCGTTGCTGCCGCGCATGCCATTAAACTTATCTTCGATCGAGCTGATATATTTGAGTTGTTCAGAGGAAACCGTCTGTCCGTCAAATTCCCAGGTACGCCACTCGCCAACATAGAGCCCAATCCGAGCCACCCGTGAACGCAGGGCTTTGATCTGCTCAGAGACGGGGGCATATTGTGGGTGCGCTTTCATTTCGGGCCAGGGTGGGGTAAAGGTCCAGCGGCGCAGATCGTCATAACTGGGCGGGGTGCCCACCCGCTCCAAAACTTTGCGTGGCTGAGCGGCCACAGCGGCCAGATAGGTTTCCCACGCTTGAATTTTGACACGGGTCTCTTCGATATTGCGATCCAGGCTTTGCATTTTTCGCGTGTCTTGGGGAGAGGCCCCACCCGGCAATTTGATTGGCAATTGCGGAAACTGTGCCAAGGCTGGCCCACTCACTCCCGCAGCCAGAATCAGCGCAGCAAAAAAGGCCAGTTGCAAATTGTGTTTAGCCATAAAAATACTCCCATCTGAGTGTCTATGTTTGTGAAAAAACCCTGTAAGACAGGCTTTTGGTAGTATACGCCTCGCTGAGGGAATCAACCAGCGGGGCCAGCACATCCAAACTGTGACCCTGCTCGCAGAAGCAGGGCTCAGCGCAAACCCTTGCGACAAAGCCCCGAAACAGGTAGAATGATTTTCAATTGTCACAACTGACATTTTCGGGCGGTTAGCTCAATGGTAGAGCATCTCGTTTACACCGAGGAGGTTAGAGGTTCGAGTCCTCTATCGCCCACCTTCCCCTGCTCACCCCAAAACAAATTCCTCTGTCCCTCTTTATCTTTTCTTAATTTTGTGATAAGATCTACTTAATTTTCATTGAGGTTTGGTTATCCCCATGTCACAGCACAATCCGACCCGCTCCGGCCTCGTTTCAATGGCCCTCGCTTCTTTGGCCCTCTTAATTGGTTGTAATGCCGCCCCTCAAGGCTTTGTTCCTGCCAATAATGCCAATGTTCGTGCCAATAATGCCCCCCAATTGTCCACCATGGCCAATTTTGAACCCACTTTCCAAAATTCCTTTGTCTCCCGGCGTCCGCTGGCCCGCACAGGCAATAGCATTGTCAAAGTGGCCTACCAGAACAACGCCCAGGCCAGTCAATTGGCTGAGCTCGGCATGGATATCTGGATGGTAACCCCCAAATACATCATGGGTCAGGTCAACGAAGAGGTCTTCCAACGTCTGCAAATGAGCCGTTTGAACTTTTCTCTGATCAGCCCCGAACGTGGCATCAGCGCCAAAAATGACTTTGACCCCCAATACCACACCTACGATGAAATGCTGGCCGAACTGCGCCAAGTTGCTCAGCAATACCCCCAATTGGCAAAATTGCACGATGTGGGTGATACCTGGCAGAAAGTCAACGGCGAAGGCAATCGCGATCTCTGGGCCATGAATATCACAGGCCCTGGCGACGGCAGCCAGAAACCCGGCATCGTCTTCTTTGGCAATCACCACGCCCGCGAGTTGGTCACGGTTGAAATTCCGCTGATCCTGATCAAACATCTGCTTGAGAGCTACGGCAAAGATCCCCGCATCACCGAATTGCTCAATACCCGCGATGTCTGGATTGTGCCGATGGTCAACCCCGATGGCCATATCGAAGCTGAAAAAGGCGCCAACTGGCGCAAAAACATGAACAAAAACGACGGCAACCGCTACCGCGGCGTCGACTTGAACCGCAACTACGGCCACAAGTGGAATACCGGCGGTTCCTCCAACTCCCCCAGCAGCGACACCTATATGGGTAAAGCCCCTTTCTCCGAGCCCGAAACCCAGGCTGTGCGCGATTTTGTTAAATCTCGTCCGAACCTGAAGATCATGATGAGCTACCACAGCTTCAGCAATTTGATCCTCTGGCCCTGGGGCTATACCAAACAGCGGGTCAATAACCCCAAATTGGTTGAAATGGGTACCAAACTGGGTCAACTGACCGGTTACACCCCCCAACAGGCCGCAGACCTGTATGTGGCCTCAGGGATTACCGATGACTTCACCTTTGGTGAACTTGGCCTGATGTCCTTCACCACCGAGATTGGCAGCTGGGGTGACGGTTTTGATCCCCCCTACTCCCGTGTGGCCCAATTTTGGAACGAAAACCGCGAAGCTGCGCTGTATCTGATTGATACCGCCGGTAAACTCGGTCGCTAAAGATTACGTCACCCCCTCCTAAAAAGGGAGAGCTTCGGCTCTCCTTTTTTCTTGGCTGTTTTTATCAGACTACCTCGCAGTGGGTTTCTCCTGTATAATTTGGAGGCTTATCCAGCATCTGAAGCAAGCCGCCAAAAGCCGCTGCCACTATCTTTAATCGAGTAGGTACCCCATCATGACAGATATTTCTCCCACTCAAAAAACAGGACTCTACGCCGAATTAAAAGACGGGCCCACTCAAATTTCTGAAACCCTGTATGCCGGTCGCACCATCACCTCAAACGAAGTTCCCCCCCCCAACGAGGCCGTTTTGGTTGAACGTTTGATGCAGAGCTTTTCTGCGGCGCAAGCGGCCTTGGCCCATGTGCCCGCCCCTTATTTGGTCAGCGAAGAATGGAAAAGATTAATCGCTGAGGAATGGAATAAATACTACACCTTTATTCGAGAAAATAATGTAGCAGAAATATCTTCTTTTTTGCGTAATTTCTTCAGAAACGAAGGAATATCAGGATTTTGGGGCGGTCAGAATGTCTTCGACATCTTTGCCAAAATGCCAGCAGCAGAAGCCGAATTTAATGAAAACCTGATTCTCAAACAATTTATCGTCTGGCGCGAACACTTTCTCTACACCCCCACATCAGCGTTGGCGGCGCCTCCTGTGGGCAATCCCTGGGGATATACCTTTGATGAGACCCTGATCTACCTCCCTGCCATGGAATACCACTACCAAGCCCGCTATTTTCAGCAATTGCTCAAACCAGTCTCAGCTCCGGTCATCCTTGAAATGGGAGGTGGTTTTGGGGGCTTGGCTTACCAGATTCTCAGGCATATTCCCAATGCCAAATACCTGGGTTTTGACTTGCCCGAAAATATCATGATCCAAGCTTATTTTCTCTCGTGTGCGTTACCTGAGGCCCGTGTTTTGGTCTTTGAAGAGGGCATCACATCCATTGATGCGGAATGCATCGCTGATTATGATATTGTCCTGATGCCCAATTTTGTTTTGCCCAAAGTCGCAGATAAATTGGTGGATCTGGTGCTCAATGTGCGCAGTTTCTCCGAAATGGCCGCAGAGACCATTTCGGAGTATTTTCAACAATTTGATCGCATCGGCAAACGCTTTTTCTTCCACGAAAACCTGGGCTGGCCCCGTGGAGATGGTTTATTTGGCATTCCCAGCCCCGACTTCCCTGTTTTAACCCATTTTAACAAGGTCTTTTCAGCAGAGTCGCGCTGGCCAAGATACAATAAAAGCACCTCTTACCCCTGTCTTGAAGAGCTATTTTTGCATCACGACGCCTATCTTTAAACAAAACGCGAGTTATGCAGGGCTGTATCTACTGCTTTGAGCAGAACTTCAGTTGAATAGGGTTTGGTCAGAATCTCTCCCACTCCCTCCAGGTCAAGGGCGTGCTCATTCATACTGCCAGTCGCAGCAATGAGTGGCAGTTCAGGGCGGATCTTTTGCAGACGTTTGAGCAATTCTTGGCCGTCAAGATTGGGCATATGCATATCCGTCAACACCAATTGAATGGGATTGGCATTTTGCTCAGCCAAGATATTTAAAGCCACGAGACCATCAACCGCTGTTGTCACTTGGTAGCCATAGGTTTCCAAAATTTCTTTGGTCATGTTTAAAATGGTGCGTTCATCGTCCACAACCAAAAGATGTTCGCCCTGTCCCATCAACAGCGGCTGACTGAATGTCTCGCTGAGGGTGACACTTGCGCTTTCAACAGCAGGCCAATAAATCTGAAAGGTAGACCCTTGACCCACAACACTGTGCAATTGAATAAATCCCTTGTGCTCTTTGACGATCTCTTGCACCATGGCCAATCCCAAGCCTGTCCCCTTGCCCTCTTCTTTGGTAGTAAAAAAGGCCTCAAAAAGCAAGTTTTGAATGTCGGGTGGAATTCCTTCACCTGTATCTGACACACTGAGGAGCACATATTTTCCTGCTTTGATAGGAGGCATGTTTAAAGCCAGTTCTGAATCAATGTCTTTATTTTCAAGACGCAAGGTCAAAGTTCCTCCCTGGGACATCGCATCACGGGCATTGACACAGAGATTGAGCAAAACCTGGTGAAATTGCGTTGGTTCTCCGAGTACTGGCCAAGTTTGCTCAGGCATCTCGACCACTAAATGTATATTTTTGGGAAAAGTTTGCTGAATAAAGCTGGCCATATCTTCGAGATGCTGGCGCAATAATTGTGGTGAAAAATCCTGATTGGAACCCCGCGCAAAAGTGAGAATCTGTTTGACCAATTGCGCTCCTCGGCTGGTGCCTTTGCTCAAAGTGGCCACTAACTTTTTGAGTGCGGGATCTGCAATGCGCATTTCAAGCATATCTATCGAGAGCATAATCGGGGTAAGCATATTGTTCAGATCGTGAGCAATCCCGCCGACCAGGGTGCCCAAACTCTCGACACGCTGTGTCCGCCGCAATTGTTCTTCGAGCTTTTTTCTGGCAGAGATGTCACGGCCAATCCCCAAAATACCAATCACATCTGAACCATTCATCTGGGGCACAGCCGTGAATTCAAGGATGGCATATTCCCCATCTTGGGTATTGATCCGCAATTCAGTCAGGGGAATGGCCTGCCCAGATAAAAGACGGGCCACGAGTTCTTGGGCCAAGGGCAGATCATTGGGATAAATCAAGGTGGTATAAGATTTCCCCAGCCAATGCTCGCACGGCCAACCTAAGACCTTTTCAAAAGCTGGATTGAGAGAGACAAAGGAACCATCAAGAGCCTGGGTATAAATGATATCAGGCGCTGTCTCCACCAATTCACGGTAGCGTTCCTCTTGTGATTGAATCAAGGCCTCTGACTCTTTGAGGACGGAAATATCCCGGCCAATCCAAAGCACACTCTCTTGGGTAAAGGGAGAGACTGTTCCATAAAACCAAACCTCTTGTCCATCAATCACCAGGGAATATTCAAGATGCACAGCCGCTTGGGTCTCAAAGGCTTTGTCGATCTGTTGCTGAATCAAACGCGCTTTTTCTGGGGGCAGAATATCATGAAGGGTTTTGCCCAACATTGCTTCAGGTGTTTGATTCAGCCAAGTCTGCTTCGTGGGAGCAATTTGCAAATACCGCCCTTGGGCATCGAGCACCATCACCACATCGTCCATAGCGGCAAAGAGCGCACGTAATTGCTCATTTGAATTGCTCAGGGCCTCAAGCGCCAAGCGTTGATCATAATCAATGCGCAGCATTTCTGCCAGGGTTTTGAGCAGCTGTTCTTCTTCTGACAAAAAAGAGACAGAGGTATCGCTATAAACGACTTCAATCATGCCGGTTTGCTGATCGTGAGTGACAAACTCTGTGCGCAGACAGTGTCTACTCGGTTGAAAAGAAGCGGTTTGGACGCCATGCTGACCCAGTTGAATATGGACCTGGATCAGTTCTGGAAACTGAAAGGCCGGGGGCAAGAGCGCCAACAGTTTATTGAGAATAACGGGTAATTCTTTTTCTTCTCGCAAGATCAAGCCAAAGCGATGCAGACAGGTCAACTCTTTCACCCGTTCATCCAGCTGAATCATGATATTTTTGTTTTTATCTTCAATTTTTCTGCGCTCCACCAATTCACTTTGGACTTGCTGAATCAAGGAGGTGAGGCTTGTGGAATAGTAATACACCAAAACCATCACAATGGACAAAACCAAAGTATGGCCCACCCAATAGTGAACAGGGCCAGGTGAAATTGCGCTGGCAGGAAGCACTCCCTGAATTTGTGCCACTAAAATGCCTAAGACGGTCACAAAACAGACACCAGCCACAAGGGCTCCCCCACGCCAACCAATAAAGAGTGCTGCTGCCAGAACGGTGGGGATATAGCCACCCAGGCCGGGTGCATTCATGCCACCACTGGTCATCACCAAGATCGAGACAATTAGCCAGAGTTGCAAGACAAATGCCCAACTTGCCAGCTGCAGCTTGGCTTGAGAGAGCAGTCGCAAACTTAAACCTGACATACCTATCAAGGCCAAAGAGCCCAAAATCCAGCGCTGGGCATTGGCAGGGACAAAGAGCAGACCCAGTAAGCAGCAGAAGATGACAGCAACCATCACAAAACAGGATGTGCCATGTAGAAGACGGGCTGTTCGCTGACTTTCTGGATCGTCAAAGACAGGGGGCGAAAAGAAAGAGAGCAGGTTCATGCCATCTGCATCCGCAGGGTTTTAGCGATGAAAGAAGAGAAAAAAGAAAGAAGATCTATTCCTGTTAGCAGCATCCAACTCAACTCCCATTTGGCTTGTTGCTTGGAAATCCACACAAATATTGCAAAATATCGCGCAAGTATAGCGTATTTTTTCTTCAGGCGTCAAGCAGAGGTTCCTGCTTCTCAAGACACAATTTCTTCTAAATTCCACACCGCTTGGTCTGCTTGGGGTGGATTCACTTTTTTGCGCCCAGTTAATTTGTCAAAATAGACATAGAGCACAGGCGTGATATACAGCGTAAGCAATTGGGAGACCACCAAGCCCCCCAAGACGGCCAAACCGAGTGAACGGCGCGGCCCTTCGGCCCAGGCAATCGGCAAAGTGCCCATCAGGGCGGCAAAGGTCGTCATCATAATCGGGCGAAAGCGCACCAAACAGGCCTCGTAAATCGCATCTTGGGCAGAGGTATCCTGATTGCGCTGCACTTCTAAGGCAAAATCGATCATCATGATGGCGTTCTTTTTAACAATCCCGATCAACAGAATCAGGCCCAAAAAACCGTAGATATTGAGCTCTTGCTTAAACAGCAGCAAGGCTCCCAAGGCCCCCAGGCCCGCAGGCGGGAGCCCCGAGAGAATCGTGATCGGGTGAATAAAACTCTCATACAAAATCCCCAGCACCAGGTAAATCACCAGCACCGCCAGCAAAAGCAACCAGCCCAACCCCTGGAGTGAATCTTGGAAAATCTGGGCCGTGCCCTGAAACTGGGTGCGCACATTGCTCGGCAGGGTTGTGTTGGCCATCGCTTGAATTTTGCTAACCACATCTCCCAGGGCCACCTCGGGCGGCAAATTAAACGAAATACTGGTTGCCGGAAAGGGCCCCAAATGGTTGACGGTTAATGGCCCCACGGTTCGCTCCAATTCGGTGACCGTACTCAGGGGCACCAGCTCGCGACTGGCTGAGCGCACAAAGATCTGATCGAGGGCGTTCAGATTGTGCTGATAAGCGGGATCCAGCTCCATAATCACCTGGTAATCGTTGGTGGGGGCATAAATGGTCGAGATCTGGCGGGTGCCAAAGGCACTGCTCAAGGAACTTTCAACCTGTTCTTGGGTCAAACCCAGGGCCGAGGCTTTGTCGCGGTCCACCGTCATCATCACCTGGGGGTTTTTGAGTTGCACATCGCTGCTCACATCCAGCAGGCCGGGGATTTCCTGCAAGGCCTTTTCCAGCGCTGCAGTGCCTTTGTAGAGGGCATCGGTATCTGGGCTGAGCAAGGTTAACTGGTAAGCAGCTTTGCTCGGACGCCCGCCTGTGAGCCGAATGCTCTGGGGAATCTGCATAAAGGCCTGAATCCCCGAAATCCCCCCCAATTTGGGGCGCAGTTCTTTGACGATATCTTCGACATGTTTGCGCTGGCCTGGGGGCTTGAGCACAATAAACATGCGCCCGGAATTGCTGCCATCAATGCTCGACATAACCGCCGCCACATGGGGATTTTTGCGCACCGTGGCCACGGCTTTGGTCTGAAAGGCCACCATGTCTTTAAACGGGGCCCCTTGCACAGCCTCATATATAGCCGAAATCTGGCCAGTATCGTCGGTGGGCATAAAGCCTTTGGGGGTTTTGTCAAAGAGCCAGACGGTCAACGCTGTCAGGCCCAAAAAGGCCAAGAGCACCATGGGCTTCATCCGCAGACACAGCGCCAAACTCATGCGATAGCCCTCATTCATCAGCTTAAAGCCCCACTCAGCGACTGCAATCACAGGGTTTGGTTTACCCTGGTTCAATTTGAGGTAGCGACTGCAGAGCATGGGCGTGAGGCTGAGTGAGATCACCCCCGAAACCAGGATCGCCACAGCCATGGTGACCGCAAATTCATTAAAGAGCCGCCCGAGCAGCCCGCCCATAAACAGAATTGGAATAAAGACCGCTGTGAGCGAGAGGGTCATCGAGAGAATGGTAAAACCAATTTCTTGGGTGCCTTTGAGAGCCGCTTCAAAAGGCGACAGGCCCTTTTCGAGGTAACGCATGATATTTTCAAGCACCACAATGGCATCGTCCACAACAAACCCCACGCAAAGTGTGAGAGCCATCAGCGAGAGATTGTTGAGACTAAAACCCAAAAGCGCCATCGCCGCGAAGGTGCCCACAATCGCCATGGGCAAGGCCAGTGAGGCAATCCAGGTGGCCGAAAAATTGCCCAAAAACAGGTAGATCACCCCCACCACCAAGCCAATGGTCAGCAGCAGGGTGAATTGCACATCGTCGACCGAATGGCGAATCGATTTGGAGCGGTCAAAGAGCACGCCGATGGAGACCGCCGGAGGCAGGTCTTTTTGAATCTGGGGCAACATGGCTTTGATATTGTCGATCAGGCGAATGGTATTGGTGCCCGGCTGTTTCTGGATCGCGAGCACAATCGCCCGCTGGCCATTGAACCAACTGGCCTGGCGGGTATTTTCCACACTGTCGATCACCTGGGCCAATTCGCCGAGGTAGACCGGGGCCCCTTCGCGGTAGGCCACCACCAATTTGCTGAAGGCCTCGGCATTCATCAGAAAATTATTCGACTTAATCGTGTAGTTTTTTTCGTCGGCAAAAACCGTGCCCATCGGCAGATTGGAATTGCCCTGGCGCACAGCCGCAGCCACTTCGTCGATGCCCAGATTGCGGGCCGTGAGCAAAAGGGGATCGAGTTGAATCCGCACAGCGTATTTCTGCGAGCCAAAGACATTGACCTGGGCCACGCCATTGACCATCGAGACGCGCTGAGCAATCATTTTGTCGGCAAATTCATTGACCTGGTACAGCGGCAGGGTCTTAGAAGAAACCGTTAAAAAAAACACGGGCTGATCACCCGGATTGACCTTGCGCAAAGTCGGCGGAGCGGGCAAATTCTGTGGCAATTTGCGAATTGCGGTGGAAATCGCCGCTTGCACATCCTGGGCGGCGGCATCAATGCTGCGGGAGAGATTAAATTGCAAACTGATCTGGACTGAACCGAGCGAAGACGAAGAGGTCATCGAATCCAGCCCGGCAATACTCGAAAACTCGGCCTCCAGAGGCGTGGCCACAGACGAGGCCATGGTGCCCGGATTGGCACCCGGCAAATTGGCGCTGACCGTGATCGTGGGGAACTCGACATTGGGCAAATCGCTGACCGGCAATTGGCGATAACCCACCAAGCCAAAGAGCAACAAACCGAGCATCATCAAGGTGGTGGCAATCGGGCGGCGGATAAAAAACGCGATCGGGTTCACCGCTTTTGACCTGCGTGTTGGCTTTCTTTGGCATCGCTGTTGGCACCCGGTTTTTTGCCCGCCAGCTTGACCGGCGCATCGGGAGAGAGTGCCTGTAAGCCGGTTACAATCACTTTTTGATCCGGTTTTAAACCCTGGCTGATCACCGCTGTGCCAAGCGAAATCCGCGCCACTTTAACCGCTTGCATGTGGGCCTTTCCCTGCACAAAGAGATAGACAAAGTCCCCGCTGGGGCCTTTTTGCACGGCAGCAGCAGGGATCGTTAAGACCTGGTTTTGCACCCCCAGACGGGCACTCACAGGCACAAACAGCCCCGGCCAAAGGTGGCCATCGCGATTGTCAAAAGTGGCTTTGAGCGTGACCATGCCCGTCGCTTTGTTGACCTGATTGTCGACAAAGCTCAGCCGCCCCTCTTCTTGAACGCTTTTTTCGCCTTTGATCTCAGCGGTCACGGGCACACCTTGCGAACGCAAAGCGGCCTGAAAAGGCCCCAATTCTTTTTCGGGCACGGCAAAACTGACCAGAATCGGTGAGAGACGCTTGATATTCACCAAAACACTGCTGTTGGCCAGCACATTATTGCCCACATTGATCAAAAGGGGGCCCGTTTTGCCTGAAAGCGGTGCATAAATTTTGCTAAAACCCAATTGCACCCGGGCCGAAGCCAGACTGGCCAGATCGGCATTGACCGAAGCCATGGCCGTTTGCAAGGCCGCCTGCTCGGCCTGAACCTGGGCCTTGGCATTGACCAGCGCGGCCCGATCTGCCACGAGTGTGGCTTCCGCGGCCTGCAAGCTATTTTGCTGAAGCTGGTATTGCTGCAGGGCCAGATAGTCTTTCTCCAATAATTGTTTGTTGCGGGCCAATTCCAAGCTCGCAAATTCTTTTTGAGCCATATCCCGTTTGAGATTGGCCTCGGCCACAGCCGTCAAAGTAGAGGCTTTGGTCAGATTGGCCTTGGCCTGCCGCACCAGGGCCTGGCTGCGCGACAGCATGGCCTCCAATTGGGCTAAATTGGCGGCTTGGAGGCGGGAGTCGAGTTCAAACAGCAATTGACCTTTGTGCACAAAGGCCCCCTGGCTAAAATGGATTTTTGTCAGCTGCCCACTGATTTGGGGCTGAATTGAGACATTTTCCAAGGCCTCAACATTGCCAATGGCCTGCTGAATCAGGGGGATATCTGCCAATTGAACAGGAGCCAGGCTCACCGTCACAGGCCTGACTTTTTCTTTTTTGGGATCGCCGCCTTTGTCTCCGGCAGAAATACCCGGTTTACTCAAAGGCCCCCACACCGCCAGCGCACCCACCAGGAGCAGGAGCAAGGCAATCATCAGTGTTCTTCGGCGCAGCAGCAGTTCTTTGAGCTTCATAGGCATCCTATATTTCGGTTTCGGCTAATTGATTGCCCAGTTCGGGATGGGCCTGAGAGACCATGCGGGCCAAGAGGCCCAGGCCCTTTTCCAGGGATTGGAGTTCGTCTTCGGAAAATTGACTCATTTGGGCCACCAGATGGGTCTTTAAATAGTCCTTGGCCTGTTTGTATGCGCTCAGACCCTGCGGGCTGATGGCCAATTGGATTTCGCGGCGGGAATGTGGGTTAACACGGCGTTCCAAAAGGCCCTGTTCGACCAATTGCTCCACACGAATCGAAGCCGTGGCTTTGTGAATACCAAGATCATCCGCCAGACACTGCAGCGAAAGGCCCGGAAAACGGAAAACCCGCGCCAAAATCCGAGTTTCGTTGATATTTAAGGTGCCTACTGGAGCGGCCTTGAGCAGACCACGCAAATAATAGCGCAACCAGGGCAAGAGCGTCTGTAAATTGGAGGCACATCTGTTTTGAAGGGTGTTTTGCGTCATAAGGGGTATCCTAACCAAAAGTTAGCACAGCAAACAGTTTTATGTCAAAACAATTGCTCTGGCACCCAACGCGGTCTGTTGCGGCGCTATTCGTCGCCGAGGCAAATACCAATATCGCGGGCGGAGAGGATGCTATCGCAGTCAAGGGGCACCTGTTTCATGCGCGAGAGGGCGTCTTCGAGGTGCACATATTTGACGGTGGGTGGATCCAAGGCCACCATATGGCCAAATTTTTCCTCTTCCACCGCCCGCACAGCAGCAGCGCCGAAGCGCGTGGCCACCAAACGGTCAAAGGTCGTGGGAGAGCCGCCCCGCTGCAAATGGCCAAGCACCACAAAACGGGTATCGTTGCCGGTGCGCTCTTTGATTTGCTGAGCCACATGTTCGCCCAAACCACCAAGCAGCACTTCTTGGCGGCCATCGACGGCTCCGCCTTTGACACTCAGGCCACCGCCTTTGGGAATGGCCCCTTCAGCCACCACCACCATGCCATAGCCCTTTTTCTGCAATTTGCCCTCCATCAGGCGGCGGCAGACGACGTCGATATCGTAGGGGATTTCGGGAATCAAAATGGCGTCAGCAGCCCCGCTGATTCCGGCATTGAGGGCAATCCAACCAGCATAGCGTCCCATGACTTCGACCACCATAATCCGGCCATGGGCCTTGGCGGTGGTGTGCAATTTATCCAACGCCTCAGTGGCCGTGGTCACCGCTGTGTCAAAGCCAAAGGTGACAACCGTTGAAGAGAGATCATTGTCGATCGTTTTGGGCACACCGATCACGGGAATGCCTTTTTGATGCAGTTGATAGCCAATGGCCAAACTGCCGTCACCCCCAACACAGATCAAGGCATTTAAATTCAGGGCTTTAAAATTGCTAACCAGCCGATCGCTGACATCCCGCACTTCTATCTCCCCGGCGGCGTTGGTCACAGGCATTTCAAAGGGATTGCCTTTGTTTGTGGTGCCAATCAAGGTGCCCCCCAGGGGCAAAATATCCCGCACCAAGGCCGGGGTCAAATGGGTGATCTCTTCGGTGTCGAGCAAACCCCGATAGCCATCATGAATGCCGTAAACTTCCCAACCGCGGTTATACGCGCTCAAAACCACGGCCCGAATCACGCCGTTCAAGCCTGGGGCATCACCGCCACCGGTATTAATTGCAATGCGTTTGGTGTTTCGGTAGGCCATCTTGATTTCTCCCTTTTTTCAACTCTCGCCCTGAGCATAACAGATTTTTTCCCAAATGGCAGGGGCTCAGGCCAACCAAACCTTAAACTGACGCTGGTTTTCTTCCAACGCAAACAGCTCGCCAGGCACAAAGCCCTCGGCTGCGGCTTTGGTCTGAATCGCGATGAGGTCAATGCCACGTGAAGGCAAGGTTTCTTGAATATCTTCAGGCACCAGATCGATCAATTTGCCCGCCAATTCCGCTTTAAACTGTAGTTTGACTTTGATCTCCCCCGCTTCTTTGACATGCATATACAAAAATCGGGCGGGAGTGAGTGTGGACCGTCCCCCAACAAAGGGGTTCTCAATCTTGGCCTGAATGACCTCTTCGGGCACATATTGCTCAAATAGCAAACGCCAGTTGATTGGCACGTCCAGGGCCTTTAAATATTGCAAAAGCCCCTGATACGTTCGCAAAAAAAACAACAGGGTGGCCGGTCCAGCAAAGCGGAAATTCCAACGGTCTTCGCCCAAAAGCGCAGAGACCTTTTCACCCATCTGCAAATCTGAGACCAGCACAGGCCCGGCACTGAGAAACGGGGCAAACAAAATTTGGCAGAGTGCAGGCAATTTTTCGCGCAGCGGAAAGAGAAAAAGCTCTTTAAAGCCCAATTTGAGAAAGAGCTCAAAGAGCCGCTCAGACTGGCCCTGCCCCCGAATCAGGGTCCAGATCAACTGGCGCAAATGCAGGACAAAATCCGGGGTTAGTTTTTTGACACAGCCAAAATCGAGCAAACCGATCAGGGGTTCGCCCGCTTCGAGGCGAAAGCGGTAATTGCCCGGATGGGGATCACTGTGTAAAAGCCGCCATTGAAAGCAGCTGAGCAGAAAAAAACGCAAAATATGCTCGGCCAGCAATTGTCGCTGGGACACAGACCAGTTTTGCACAGCCTGAAAATTGCCGCCGTTGAGCCAAGACATGGTCAAAACCCGCTCAGTTGAAGCCTCAGAGAAGAACAACGGCACCTCAAAGGTCTCTAAATTTTGTACCAGCCCCGAAAAGGCCATCAACATCTCCGCTTCATGCTGATAATCCAGCTCTTGCAGCAACATGGTCTGCATTTCACTCTGGTAAGCGGCCAAATCAAAGCCCTTTTTTAAGCCCCCGACGGGGGCACTGATCCAACCCAGGGCCTTTAAATCTGTTTCCAAAGCCGCCACGATGCCCGGATACTGAACTTTTAAAGCGACCTTGCCGCCACTCTGCAATTGGGCGGCGTGCACCTGTCCGAGTGAAGCAGAAATCCCCTCGGTATCGATCCAGGCAAAAACCGCTTCAGGGGCTTGGCCCAATTCTGCCTGAAGAATGGCTCGGACCTCGGCAAATGGCAAGGTGGCCGCGTGTTCGGTCAGGGCCGTAAAGGCCTGGTCGTGAGAACTCAATTCATTCAAAGAGAGGATTTGCGCCATTTTTTGGGGCAGACCATGCAGGCGCCCCAGGCGATCGATCAAATGCTCGCGGGCTTTGGCTTCGTTCAGGCGGTGCTGACTGGCTCCCAACATCGCCATGTCTTTGGCCAATCCCGTCAGCTGCAGTGAGCGCTTCAAACCAGAAAAGTCCATCTCAATACCTCTCTTTGCTTTGCCAACCGAAGAAACCCCTTGTTAATCATAACTGATCCTGCCACGGGAAAATTTTAAAAAATATTGGCAAAAACACACCCTATCTCTTGACGTTATCTTAAACATAATTTAATATGAATATTACGAACTCCGAGTGAGCTTAAACAAAGCGTCACGAAGGACTGGGTGAAATTCCCAGTCGAAACCCCAGGAGGGAAGGCAGCGTTCGTCTTTTGGCAACAAGGGGCGTTTAAAAGCAAGCCTATCTGCTCAGTGAGAGTTAAGACCTTGAAGTCGCATCCGCAAGGATAACGGCAAGAAGGGAGTCCCGCAGAAGTGTGGGAGCAGCTCTGAGCAGGGAGAAATCCCTGGAGGGAAAAACTCAGGAGGGTCAAGTTCAGATGGCAACATCTGGAACACTGCCACAAGGGAAGAATTCCCTGAAGCCGTTGAAACGGCAAGAGGGACAGGCGCCGGTAACGGTGGCCGATCGGGTGGCGGGGCAAAGCCCTGAAGAGTGAAGTACAGGAGGGGATCGGGTTTCTGGTTCGCCAGAGACAACGGATCCGGTTCGGGTGAAACGCCTTGAAGCTGTCAAAACAGCACGAAGGCCAAGGTAAGCCAATCCGAGAGGTTTGTTTTACACACACGGGCCGGGGGAAAACCCCTGTAGTACCCAGAAGTCTGGAGGAGGACCTGTGCCGCAAGGCTTGGGTAGCCGTGTTCGGAAGCGCGGGCTGAAAGGCCCGATGTCAGGTGCGCTGAAGGTGTTCAAACGCTAAGAGTGCAACCGGGAAACCTGAGAGGGATCTTCCCACCGATCAACGGTGAAAACTCCATGAGACGGTCAAGGACGCACGAAGTTTAAGTTCGCCGGGGTTCTTCCCCTTTTTTGGGTTGGCAAAGCCAGCTCCCCTTTTCCTGGTTAAGAGAAGGTTATATTTTTGTATTAATTTATTTAATTTAACTTCATTTTTCCTCCCCTGCTGGCTACAATACAAGTGGAAGCATTTAACCGTTAAGGGATAAAACCTTGTTGAGCCGTTTCTTAAGCAAAAAGCTATGTCTGGCACTGTCTTGTGTGCCCCTCCTGCTGGTGGGTTGTCAATCTACCGCGCCGTTGGGGGCTGTTGCTTTTCGCACCCAGGCCACGGCCAGCCCGCCGCGGGAAGCCCTCTTCAACCAACCCGCAGCAGCCCCGTTTATTTTCAAAAGTCGCCAAGGTCTCTTGCTGGCCTATCGTGGCCTGCAAGCAGATAGCCGCCAAATTTACGTGCGCCGCTCCCGCGATGGTCAAACTTGGGACAGCCCCGTTCAGGTCAGTCACAACAATCTCTCGGTCAGCCACCCCCAAATAGTCGAAGAGGCCTCGGGCAAACTCAAGCTCTTTTACCACAGCAATCAAAGTGAAGCCTGGCAACTCTATGTCTCCGAATCCAGTGATGCCTTAACCTGGACCCCTCCCCGAAAAGTGGATCTGCCCGAGAGCCAAATTTCAGATTCCAGCCTTTTTTACAGCAACAAAGAATATTTGCTCTGCTACCAGGCCTTTGGCGGCGGGCTCTTCTTAACCCGCTCAAGTGATGGTCAGAGTTGGAGTCAACCCACGCAAATTTCCGAAAGCGGCGAAGCCCCCGCTTTGGTGCGCACAGCCCAGGGACATTATGCTTTGGCTTACGAAGGCCCCACCGACACGGGTTGGACAATTTACCTCTCCAACAGCAGCGATCTCAAACAGTGGAGCGCCCCCCAAGCACTGGGCCGAGATCTCGGAGAAAACAGCCGCTCCCGTTGGGGGCGTTTGATCTCAGGCAGTAAAGGGACGACACTGGTGTTTTCGGCCCAGACTGAAAATGGCTCCTGGGAACTCTACAAACGCAGCTCCAGTGACCTGCAAGCCTGGAGTGCCCCCAAACAATTGACCCAAAATGGGCTGCGCAACGTCAATCCCCAACTGGCAACCGCCTCCAACTCTTCGGCCTATTTGGCCTGGGAACTCTCCCAGCCAGAATTCCCAGCAGTCTCTCACCTCACCGTTCAACAGCTTCAATTTTAGCCGGGACTGAGCCGAATTAAGGCTCCGGCTTCTAGCGCTTCACGCGTAAACACACCGCGATCTGTCACCAATGCCGTTACCAGGGCCACTGGAGTGACATCAAAAGACGGATTATAGACAGGGGCTTCATGGGGGGCCCAAATCAAGCTGCCCGTGTTTTGCACCACACCCCTGACCTCCTCGGGCCCCCGCTGCTCGATCGGAATCGTGCTGCCATCCAACGCCTGGGGATCCAAAGTGGAATACGGTGCCACCACATAAAAGGGCAAATGGTGGTAAAAGGCATTCACCGCCACACTGTAAGTGCCAATTTTATTGGCAAAGTCGCCATTGAGCGCAACCCGATCTGCCCCCAAAAAGACCTTGTGAATAGCCCCCTGTCGCATCAACATAGCAGCCATATTGTCGCAAATCAGGGTGTAGGGAATGCCCCATTTGCTCAGCTCCCAGGCCGTCAAACGGGCCCCTTGCAAAAGGGGGCGGGTCTCATCGACATAGACATGCAGCTTTTTGCCCGCAGCCCAAGCGGCTTGAATCACCCCCAAAGCCGTGCCAATACCCGCCGTGGCCAACCCCCCACTGTTGCAATGGGTCAAAATATGGTCACCATCTTGGATCAATTCTGCGCCCATTTTGCCCATCAAAGCACAGAGGTGCTGGTCTTCTTCAAAAATCGCGACGGCCTCGGCCTGTAGCCGTTCAGGTTCTGCACAGAGTGGCAAAAGCCGATCAATGGCCCACATCAAATTTACGGCAGTGGGGCGGCTCTGGCGCAATTTAAGTGCCCAAGAGCGCAAGGCCGCGGGGCCTGTTGTTTGCTTCTGGCTCAAACAGGCCAAAGACAGCGCTGCAGCCACGCCAATCAAAGGGGCCCCCCGCACTTTTAACGCTTTGATGGCGGCAATCATGGCGTCGGGCTCAGTGGCATCGAACCAGATCTCAGCTTGGGGCAAGGCCTGCTGATCCAATAAAAAGAGACGATTGTGCTCCAATTTGAGCGCCATTGAGCTGAGATTTTTCATACTGACTCCTGAGGGGTGTTTTCCAATAATTTAAGCAGGCGCTTCAAGAGATGTTGTAAATACTGCATATCTTCTTTGCCAAAAGACTGGGCCAGATCTTTTTCCATGGTTTGCAATAAATCCAAACCCTGAAATAAAGCAGCACGCCCGGCAGAACTAAAACAGACCCGCCGAGCCCTTCTGTCATCTGGGTCTGCTTGCATTTCTACCAGACCCAAACTTTCCATCTCTTTGACCAATTGGCTGGTGGCCTGTTTGCTAATACCCAAACGGCTACTCAACTCTGTAATCCGAGTGCCCTCGAGATCCAAATGAGGCAAAAGCGCAGTATGCGCCAAGCGAAAGGGCTGGCCACCTGACTGTTGCTGAATTTTTTCGATCGCCTGGCTGTTCCAAAGCCGCGCGGCTTTAAAAAGCAATTGGGCGACACTGGCTTGTTTGGCTGCTTCAAGCTGGGCCTTGAAGATCTCTTCCTGCATTTAGTAAACCTACTTGACTAATTCGAGCCCATGGCTCAAACTAAATAGTAAACCTACTTGACCAAGTAGCGCAAGCGAAAGGATGATCTCAAAAATGGCCTTATCTTTACACCCCGTGGCAGACAATCTTTGGGTGGTGGCTCACCCCTTTGAAATAATGAAAGTCAAAATGGGCACACATACCACCGTAATACGACTCCATAACGGGAGTCTGTGGCTGCTCTCACCCGGAGCAGGCCTGGCCAGTTTAAAAACAGACTTCGCCGCGTTGGGGCCTGTTGCCGCGATCGTCGCTCCCAACACGATGCACCATCTGTTTTTGCCCGAGGCGATCCAGCTCTTTCCAGAAGCGCGGGTCTATGGGCCCAGCGGGCTCAAACGCAAACAGCCCACGCTGGCGATTGAATCCCTTGCAAACGAGCCGCCTGATCTGTGGCGAGAAGATATTGATCAAACCCGTTTGGATGGACTCAGTTTTTTGCAAGAAACAGCTTTTTTTCACCGATCTAGCCGGAGTCTGATCGTAACCGATCTGGTCTTCAATTTGCAACAGGCTGACGATGTTTGGAGCCGCTTATTTTTGCGTCTGAACGACGCCTATGGCAAATTGGGGCCCAGTCGCATGTTGCGCAAAATGGCGCTCAAAGATCCACAGGCCTTGGCAAAATCTTTAGACACCGTCTTGGCCTGGGATTTTGATCGGATTGTGCTCAGCCACGGCGAGTTGGTACAAACGGGGGGCAAAGCCCTGTTGCGTGAAGCCTTTGAACGCATTGGTGTGTTAAAACCACCCACCCATGTTTAAGCAACAGCCCCTCAGCAGCAACCCTCACGGGCTGCGCAGGTAGTTTTTGACCGCCGGAATGGAAAGGGTGGCCTGGGTGGCACAGCACCAGGCACTCAAACGGCCCCCATAGACACAGGCGGTATCTATTTGCAGACATTGGGCTTTTTTCCAGCGTTTGAGCCGGGCCACAGGTGTATGGCCCGAGACATGCAAACGCATCTGATCAGGGGGAGAACTGGGCGGCACACGATTCCAGACCAAAGAATGGCTGTGTTGCAAAAAGGCCTGGGCCGCATCTGCATTGCGCAGGCGCACAGGCTGCAGGGCGTAAATCAGGGTCAGATCTTTGGGGCGGGCCAAGGCATGGGTGACCACCACTTGCTGATCACTCCAGACATAAGGCAGATGCAGCAAAAAATGCAGCAGTTCAGGCTCAATTTTCCAGGTTTCTGGCTGTTCAGGCTCACAGCCAAAACTGCGCAAAGTCTGGTATCCCCCCTGGCCAACCCAGAGGCAGCGGGCATAATTGCGGTAGTCCTCCCAACTCAGCCAGCGGCTAACCCCAGCCTGTGAACGCCAGCTCTGGCGATAGGTATTGAGCCAACGCGGCCAAGTCATATTCTCAAAATTCCAGGGGGCCCACTCCTGCAAACACTCCAACATCATCAACTCATGATTGCCCATGACCACGGCATGGGTGCCTGCGCGTACCCCCTTTAAGAAATGTTGCACCACCCCCAACGAATCCGGCCCGCGATCGATCAAATCGCCCACAGAGACAATCAGAGGCTTCCAGCCTCTGCGGGCGGCTTGGCGCTGAATTTTGGCCTCCAAGGCCAGGAGTTCTTCATAACAGCCGTGGATATCGCCCACCAAATAAGCAACGGTTGTGGCTTCGCTCATGAGCGTGGCTCCAATTTTTTTAAGCAGCGGGCCCAGGCTTCTGGTGCCAAAGGGTCTTCCCACAGTGCTGGTGCCAAGGCCCGGATTTTTTCACGCAGGGTCTGGTTGAGTTCTGGGTTGGTGGCCAATTGCAGCGCTTTCTCGATATAGGCCTCGGCACTGCCAACCACACAGTCGGGCAGCCCCAATTTGAGATAAGCAGCCAAAGCCACCCGCCCTTGGGCCTGTTCCGTGGGCCAGGTAATCACCGGCAAACCCAATGAAAGCGCCTCAAAAACCGAGGTGCCTGCGCCACAGGGCCGGGGATCGAGCATGACTGAGCCCAAAGAGAGTAAATTGAGGTATTCATCGTGCTGAAGCTCGGGCAAAAACCAAATGCGGGGCATGACATCGGCCAAACTTGTTTCAAACCGCCGCAGCAGTGCTTCACGGGCTTTCTCACCACCAGGCCGGGTCAACAAAACCACCTGTCCGTCGCGATCCCGGCGCAAGATCTCAGCCAAGATCAGGTCAAAATCTGGTTGCAACTTGGCCAGCAAGTGCGGGCAAAGGTAAAGCGCGCCCTCTGCAGGCAGGCCATAGTCTGAACGCGGCCAGAGACGGCCCTCCGGGTTGCGGAGAATAAAGGCCGGGGGCTGAAAAAAGACGGGCAAGGCCTCCAATTGGATCAGTGTCTCGCTGTAAAAGCGCTGGGGATTGTCGGGCGGTTCTACCGCTGCGGCAGAGATAAAATAGTCCATCTCCGGCAGGCCTGTGGTGCCCGGACTGAGCCAGGAAGTGAATTGCACAGGAGCCAAACGGTAAGAAGCCAAGAGCAATTGCAGACTCTGCTCCGCATGGGGTTCGGTAAAACAGAGCAGATCCAGCCCCAATTCCAATAATTGGCCCAGGGCCTCGGGAATCTGGTCAGACAAGAGGGTATAGTCACAATCCGGGGGCAAAGGTTGAAAGCTCTGAAAAGCAAAAAAATCTGTGAACACCCAGTGCAGATCAAGCCCCGAAGGCAAATGCAGAAGCAATTGAAAAAACTGCCTCAGAGCAGGGTGGGCGGGCCCAAAGACAAAACCCACGCGTCGCTTGGGGCTTATTTCGGTCTGTGCCGCCGCAGGCAGGGGGGGCAAAAGGCGCTGCAGCAAACGCGCCAATTGTTGGCGTGGGACAAGGGCTTCGGCCTCGGTATAAACCAGATGGTTCAAAGGCAGCCAATTGGAGAAATAGGGTTCGGCATTGCTAAAATCAGGCAAGATTTGAGCGGTTTCGGGCAGCTCTGCCAAGAGGCTCAAACGGGCCAAATGTGCGCTGAGGGCTTGCAAAGCCTGTTTTTGCTGCTCAGCTGATTTTGGAAAAAGGGGTAAAATCAGCCCCTGTTTGAGCTCCCAGGCCAAACGATCGGGCAGAGCCGGGTCTTCTAAGGCCATTTGATAACATTTTTGGGCCTCCTCCCATTGGTATTCACTTTCCATCAAAATGCCCACCCGCGCCGCAATCAAATGGCGCAAAGCAGGGTAAGTTGTGGCCAGTGAAATCAAGAAATCCATGGTCTGTTCAGGATTTTTGCCCGTTTCAATCTGCAACCACATGCTCAGGGCATGGGGATGTTCGGGCTCCAATTGCAGGGCCCGAAAATAATACTGGGCGGCTTTATCCAGGGACTGCATCGAGAGGAAGAGATCTCCGAGTACCACCAAAATATCTGCGCGATCGGGATGAAACTGCAGGTATTTGAGAAAATACTGAATCGCTTGGGCCGGTTGGTTTAATTCTCGACAGAGAAAACCCGCGTGGAAATAGGCCTCGGTGTATTGCAGATCGAGTTTGACTGTTTTTTGATAATATTCCAGGGCCGCTTCAAAAGCGCCAAAGTAGCGCTGATAAATTTGCCCCAACTGAAAATAGGCGGGCGCAAAAACGGGATTGTGATCCAAGACCTGCTTAAAGGCCCGAATGGCTGGGGCATATTCATGGCGCTCAATCTGCAGAAGCCCCAGGGCATAAGCCGCCTCAGTCAGATCGGGGGCCAACTCCAGCGCCATTTGATAATGCAAAGCCGCGAGGTCCAACAGCCCCTGCGCCTGCAGTTGCTGGGCCTCCTCAAAATGCTGAAGTTCCGCTTTGGCTTCCACTTTTCCCGCCTTAATTCTGACAGTCATTATACAATAGACTCCATGCCCACTTCTCCTTCAAGCTTAAAGAGATTTAACGTCTACAACAGTGGTTTTGGCGTGGCCCTAACGCTGTTGTTGATGTTGGGACTGCTCTCTGCTTGGTCTGTCTCGAATTTGACCGATTCTTCCCGCAGGCTCAATCACACCCAAAAAGTGCTTGAAAAATTAGAATCGCTGGTGGGCAAAATCAACGAAATGGAAAGCCGGGTGCGGGGCTATGTGCTCACTCATCAGTCGACTTTTTTAGAGTCCTATCACAGAAACACCCAAGAAATTCAGGCCCTCAGTCAAGAAATACAAACACTGACCAGCGATAACCCTCTTCAACAAAGATACTTCCAAAAATTGGCCCCCTTGGTCAGAACCCGGATGGCTTGGAGCGCTGACTTACACCAAACTTACCTCAAAGAGGGACTTGCAGCCTCTCTGCCCAAACTCGAACGCAATAATCAGCTCAGCGAGCAAATTCGCAAATTGGTCAAGAGCATGAAAATAGAAGAACAGGACCGGGTCAAGGCCCGTCAGCAGGGCATGGAACAAACCGCATTAACCACCCTGATTTTGGTGGGCGTGGGCACCTTTTTTGCCCTGGGGCTGATATTGCGTTCACTGGCCCTCAATCGCAATGCTTACCAGCAATTGCTCCAGGCCAATCAGGCCGCAGATGCCGCAAACCAAACCAAGAGCCTCTTTTTGGCCAATATGGGTCACGAATTGCGAACCCCTTTAAATGCGGTGATTGGCTATAGCGAGATGTTGGCAGAAGATGCCGCTGAGATGCAGTGGTCAACAGGCCAAGCAGATCTGCTCAAAATTGGCCAGGCGGGCCAAGAATTATTGGCGCTGATCAATCAGATTTTGGACTTCTCTCAACTGGAAACAGGCCAAATGGATGTCTGGCCTGAAATTTTTGATCTCAGACAACTGCTTGAGGCGCTCCCCCCCCTGTTGCAACCCCTGATGAGGCAGAATCAGAATCAACTCAGCTTAAATCTGGCCCCAAATCTGGGAAAGATGTATTCTGATCAAGCCAAAGTCCGTCAGGTCGTTTTCAGTCTGCTCTCAAACGCCTGTAAATTCACCCAGGCAGGCCAAATTGAATTGCGGGCCTATGCCCAAGATGCCCAGCGGGGAGAACAGATCTGTATCGAGGTCAAAGATACGGGAATTGGCATTGCCCCCGACTACGTAAAACAATTGTTTCTGGACTTTAGCCAAGCCGATCTCTCTGCCTCCCGCAAATACGGCGGAACAGGACTGGGTCTGGCCCTGACCAAACGCTATTGTGAGTTGCTCAAAGGTCAGATTGAGGTCTCAAGTGAACAGGGCCAAGGCAGTGTCTTTAAGCTCTCTCTGGCCAGGTCTCTCTCAAATGTGTAAAACAACCACTTCTCGCAGCTTTCGCAAAAAACATCTCAACCATTACCGCGTTTATGATTTTGAGAATTTTGAGGATTATTTTCTCTATTTACACCTCAATCCCCAGGTTCAACTGATCCATGTTTTGGGCGGGGTGGCGATTGTGCCCGTTTTTCCCTGGGTGATCTATGCCCTGATTCATTTGCATCAGCCCCTGCCTTTTTTGTTTTTTTCCCTGGTCTTTTACGGCGCGGGCTTTCTCAGCCACTGGACCGGAGATGGCCAAATTTCCAAGACAGTGAAAGCCTTTGGCCCCTCTTATCTGTATGTAATTTTGCTCAATTTCCGGGTCATCACAGGCCAACAATCCGCTTACGAGGCCCGCTTTAAACAGCGCTACCCCCACACACTCTGGGTCTATCAGGCCCCAAACCGAGAAAATTCAGCGGCCTCAACACCCCCAGCGCAAAACAAGCACAAGGCCCAAATCGGCTTGGGTTTGCTGGCCTTACTGGGACTGGGATTGACCCAATTTGGCTCCCTGCTCATCTGGGGCTGGGGCCTGCTGCTCTTGGCCCTGTATCTGGGGGCAGGTTTTTTATTGGTCTATTTACAAGAACTCGAACAGGCCGTCGATCTGCTGGATCAGCCCATTGCCCCTCGACGTTTGGCCTTGACCCTGGCGTTATCCGAACGAAAACACACAGCCCAACCCGAACAGCAACAAGCCTTAGAAGCCCTACAAATCTTTAACAGCACTTTTTGGTACCGCTACCGCCAAAACCGGTGGCGATCTCTGCAAAGTTGGAATCAAAACGAAAACCCAGAGCTTTACCCCGAGGCCCAGCAAAAGGCCCAAACCTGGCTCCTGCGTCTGGAGCAGCAGCTTCAAAGTGACCACTTTGAGCTCAATCAAGCAGATCAGCAACTGCTTGAAGACCTGATTCTATGTTACCCTGAGAACCA
>JBFWRL010000049.1:7580-32728 GCA_050248915.1 Candidatus Sericytochromatia bacterium | reverse complement strand
CCGCCAATCAGTTTGGGGGCAATCAAAAAGCTGAGTTTGTCGACAATGCCGGCATCGAGGGCGCTGCCGCGCAAGGTGGCTCCCCCTTCGATCAAGACCGAGGTAATTCCGCGTTTATACAAAATGGGCAACAGGCGTGTTAGGTCAACACGGGGTTCTTCGCTGCTTTCATCCGGGCATTGAATAATCTCAGCCCCTGCCAAACGCAAGGAGCGCAAGCGGTCTTCATGGGCCCCATAGCCAATCACAATTAAAACCGGGGGACGGGGTTCATTGGGATCGGAGCGCAAAAAGAGCTTGGAATTGAGCGGGGTTTTGGCTTCGGTATCGAGTACAATTCGCCAGGGATCACAGCCGCGCAGGGCTTTGCAATTTAACATCGGGTTGTCTTGCAAAAGGGTGTTGACACCCACCATGACGGCGTCATAACGCGAGCGCAAATGTTGCACATATTCCCGCGCTTCGGGGCCGGTAATGCCGTCACTGTCTTGCAAACGGGTGGCAATTTTGCCATCGAGAGACATGGCCGTGAGCAAATGCACAAAGGGCCGACGGGTGCTGACCTCGGTTAAATAGATTTCGTTGAGTTGGCTGGCCTCCGTGGCTTTGACACCCTCGATGACCTCGACCCCCCCGGCTTGCAGGGCTTCGAGGGTTTTGCCGCTGACATTTGGGTTGGGGTCGCGCAGGGCCACCACAATTTTGGCCACCCCTGCTTCGAGCAATTTGTCGACCAAATTGACCCCTTTGCTGGTGCCATATGCGGGCTCCAGATTGACGTAGAGGGTGGCCCCTTGGGCTTTTTCACCCGCTGCTTTGAGTGCATGGATTTCACCGTCAACCGCATCGCGATTGGCCAGATAACCCTCGCCAACAATGGTCTCACCCTGGGCCAAGAGTGCACCCCGAAAGGGTGAAGGGGCAATTTTAACAAAGCCTTTGCGCGCCAATTTGAGGGTGCGGGTCATCAGGTGTTCGTGCAGTTCTTGCTCAGTCATCTTTGTCTTCCTCAGGCGTAAGTATAAAAGCCGCGGCCGGTTTTTTTGCCCAAATGACCGGCTTGAACCAGGCGCTTGAGCAGGGGACAGGGGCGGTAACGCTGGTCGCCAAAGCCCTCTTGTAAGGTGGACATGGCATTGAGACAGATATCCAGTCCCACAGCATCAGCCAAAGCCAGGGGGCCCATCGGATGGTTAAAGCCCAGCTTCATACCCAGGTCGATATCTTCGGGGGTACCCACCCCTTCCATCAGGGCAAACATGGCCTCGTTTAACAAAACCATGCCCAAACGGGTGGTAATGAAGCCTGGGAAGTCATTGGCAACAATCACCTCTTTGCCCATTTTTTGGCCAAAGGCTTTGACCGTGGCAAAGGTTTCTTCAGACGTTTCTAGACCACGAATCACTTCGAGTAATTTCATCAGATGCACAGGGGAGAAAAAATGCATGCCAATAAAGCGATCTCCGCGTTGGGTGGCGCTGGCCAAGCTGGTAATTGGCAGCGAAGAGGTATTGCTGGCGAAAATGGTCTGAGCCGGACAAATCGCCTCAAGCTGGCCAAAGAGGGCTTGTTTTAAAGCCAGTTTTTCGGGAATGGCTTCGATCACCAAATCTGCCTGGGCCGCTGCTGAGAGCGTCTGGGTATAGGTGACACGGGCCAAAATCCCAGGGATATCATCGCTGGCAATTTTGCCTTTTTCTGCCAGTTTGCCCAGCAGTTTTTTGTGCCCAGCGCGGCTGGCATCGGTGATTTCGGGAGAGATGTCATACACGGTGACGGGCAGGCCGGCGACAGCTGCGACAGCATGGGCGATGCCGCCCCCCATCAGACCGCTACCGGCCACAAAGACCTGTGAAATAGTCATGGTTCTCATGTCCTTGGGTATTTGGAGATTCATTCTGTGCTGTCAGAATACCACAATGTGTAGCAAAACAGCCCCTTTTCGGGCCTGTTTAAGGCTTGGCTGCCGGGGGTGGGGCCTGCCGCTGGGCCGGGGGCAAATTGTCGCTTGTCGCTTTGCTCGTCGAAGCAGAGGCGGGCGGAGTCGCCGGTTTGGCTGGAGTCGCGGGCGGTGCTGCAGAGGCCGGGGGTGTCGCGGGTGCAGCACTGGCTGGAGGCGATGCAGGCTGAGCGGGAGTCGAAGCTGGTTTTTCAACACATTTTTTGACTGGTTGACAGGCCACTTTGCCAAAACCCAAGCGGCAGGCTTTGCTCAGATCTTGGCGGGCCAGGCTGCACATTTGCCTACTGCGGTGGTATTCTCCGCGCAAAAAATAGGCCTCTGCCAGGGTATTGTCTTGTTGGATTGCCATGTCTAAATCTGCAAAAGCCTGCTCGGGCTGATTTAATTTGAGATAGGCCTTGGCCCGATAGAGGTGGTATTCGGGGTTGTCGGGGCTGATCAACAGAATTTGATCGAGTGCGGCGATATAACTTTGAAAATCCTGCAGGCGATAGGCGCAGATGGCTTGTTTTTCGTAGGCTCCCAGCAAAGTTGGCTGAGCGGCTGTGGCCTGACGGTATTCTTGCAGGGCGCGCTGGTAATTTTTGCGGTTGTAAAAGACATTGGCCCGTTTGAACCAGGCAATGCCATTCTGGCGATTGCGTTTGGTGGCACTGTAATAATCATCAAGGGCTTGGTCCACTTGGTTTTTGCGCATAAACACGTCTGCCCGCAGCATATACCCCAGATCGTTGCGGGGGTGCATTTCGATCATCGAGGTATAGTTATCGATGGCTTTGTCCCATTGTTTCATCTGCTCATATAACATGCCCCGGCGTTTATAGCCATCGAGATAATTGGGGTTGCGTTCCAAGATATAGTTGTAATCGCGCAGGGCCGCTGCATGATTGCCCAATTTGGCATAGGCATTGCCCCGAAACAAAAGGGCTTGCCAGTTTTCAGGGTTTTTGGAAAATTCCTGAGACAGGGTTTGAACCTGGGCCTGGGCCTGGGCTTTTTCTAGGGCCTGTGGGGAGGCCGCCCACCCCTGTGCGTTTGGCGACAGCAGGACCAATCCCAGAGCAAAGAGACTCAAGCGCAGGCGTTTCATGTTTCAAAAATCCCCCTTTAAGAGCTGCAGTTTGAATCATTATACCCGAAGAAATTTTGAGCACCGAGAGCCCCTGACTTACCTATAACTAATAAGCCATAAATATTCTTAAAAAAAATATAATTACTCATATTGACATTTCTATCCGATTTGCCTATAATGAATTATATAAAGGTTAAGAAAACACTAAATTAACCGTAAGGCGAATGACCCCCTCTGGTCGACGCCCAGACATCAGATATAAGGAAACACACATTATTATGAAATCTTTAACACTTCTCCCCATCCTCAGCGCCGCTTTGCTTTTGACCGCCTGTGGTCAGTCCACTTCTCTGCCTGCCACTGTTTCGGCTCCCGCTTTGGTTCAACGCTATCAGGCCCCTGCTGCCAACCAGCAGGTGCTGGTGCGCTTTCGTCCCGATGCCAGCCGCACGGCCTTGGGTCAATTTAATGGCCGCTATGGTCTGCGTACGGTCAATTACAACTCACAACTCAATGTCTACGTGATGGAAGTGGTCAATCCCCGCGCCAATTTGGGCAGCTTGATCTCTGCCATGAGCCGCGATGCTGCTGTGATTTTTGCTGAAATCAATCAGCAAATCAAAGTCAGCCCCGTGGTAGATATGCAAGTTAAACCGATTCTGAATTAATTAAGACTTTCCCCAAGCCCCGGTCGTACCGGGGCTTTTTTTATGGCTCAGGATTGCTTTGAGCCATCAATTGGTGAGTCAGTCGCAGCAATTCTCTCAGCTCAGCCAAGAGATGGTGCATCCAGGCGTAATAAGCGGCTTCAACGCGGGTATCTGTGTGGAAAGTCAAATAGCGCTCTTGCAGACGCAGGCTGAGTTGCTCCAGCATTTCGAATTCGGTGAGGGCGGGCCCTTTGCCAAAATAATGCAACCAGACCCCATGATAGGCCTTTTGTAGCTCGGGCATCAGGTCGCGAATTTCAGAAGGCAATTGAAACCCGTGTAAGCTGATCCCTTCCCAGAGTTCGGCATGCAGGTCGTCGGCTTTTTGGTAGACCAATTGACAGGCCTGCAATTGAAGCAGGTATTTTTGGATTTTTTCATTTTCGTTGCGGTCTGTGCTGCTGCGACCCAGGGGAACCAGCAGTTCATACAGCCCTTCGCGCAAGAGTTGAAAATGGCTTTCTCTTTCGCGCTTGCGATTTTTATAAGTCTCGGGCTGATGCATGATCTGCAAAGCCCGATCGGCGAGATCCAGGGTCAGGCGCATTAAATTTTGCAATTGTTCCTGCACTTCAAACAGGGTTTTATCTGGTGATTGCCGCAACATGCGCCGCACCACTGGATAGAGGAACAAATTGTGGGAGTCTTTGGTGCCAGGAATCAGAAAATAGAGCAGACGCAAACAAAAGGGCAGCAGCAAATAGGTGCTGCCGATGGTAAAGAGATTAAACAAAAAATGGCTGCCGGCAAGGTGGTAGACCAGATTATCACCGGTGGGAATCCCCGGAATCAGGCGATCGACCCCGCGCAAAAACAAGGAGAAAAAGAGCAACGTAGCCAAGACACCCGCTGCTTTGATCAAAAAATAACCAAAGGCCAGGCGGCGCACGTTTTTACCGTATTCAATTGAGGCCAACAGGGGCTGAAAGGTGGTGCCCAGATTGGCCCCCAAAATCAGGGCTGTGCCTGCGGCAAAGCCCAACGAGTCTTGGCTGGCCAGTTGTAGAAGCAAAAAGACCACCGTGCTGCTCGATTGTACCATCATGGTTAAAGCCAAACCCACCAAAATGGCAAAAGCTTCACCAGAAATCCCCAGGGCCTGTTGGTTGGAAAAATAGGCCAAAAAGGACTTGTCGAGCACCCATTGGCCCAGAGATGTCGCCAACATTTGCAGACCCAAGAAGGCAAAACCAATTGCCATCGCCATTTGCAGATATTCGCGAATGCGCTTGTGATGCACAAAGAGCAAAGCAATGCTGCAAACCCCCACCAGCAAGGCCCCCGCATGGGTTTGCAAGAGACGGGTAAACAGCCAGGCTTTGATCGTGGTGCCCAGACTGGCTCCCAATACCAATAAAAAGGCCTGCTCAAGTGAAATCACACAGGCGTTGAGCAAACCCATGCTGGTCAAAACGGTGATGCTGCTGGCCTGTACCAAAGTGGTTAAACCCATCCCGAGCAAGAGGCAGTTTAAGGGCCGCGAGAGGGCCCGATTGAGCCAGGGCCTGAGCATGCGGTTGAGAGAATCCCCGAGGGCCTCACTGAGAAAGCGCAGCGAAAAAAGCAGCAGCCCCAAACCCGTTAAGGTTTGCAGGATCTGGGCATAACTCATAACTCGGCCTCCAAATAACCCAATTCGCCCCGCCCCAACACGGGTTCGACCCGCACAATGCCTTTTTTGTTTAAAACCAACCTGACATGTTCAAATTCAATTTTGGCGGGTTGCCAACGGCCTTCATGGTACTCACTGACGGCATAGCGGGAGATCAAATTGAGGTGATAGACCTTGGGGGCTTTCATGGTCGAAATGCCTTTTTTTTGATCAAAATAGCGCAGCTTTTTATTGGGCTCATCGATGCGCAGCAAAAATTCATCGATAGAGAAGCGCGAAATATCGCGAATATAGCGGATATGGGCAAATTTTTTGCGCAGCAATTCGGTTTCAAAATTGATCTGTTTGGAATAGTGAATCACCTCTTCGGCCCGCTCGGGTTCGAGTTTGTTGGGATGGCCCCACTCCCGGATATACGCAATTTCAGCAGGCAACGTCTCTTTTTTGAGGTAGCGCATGTATTGCCGCGCAAACCCCACCTTTTGTTCTCCACTTTGGCCGGGCAAAAGGGAGTGGTAAAAGACCGAAAATTCGTAATCGGGCAAAAACTGCTTGAGCCGAGAATAAAAATATTCCCGTGTCAGCTCTTTGATGCGATCTTTAAAAATATACGCCGCGACACCGACAATCACAATCAAAAAAAAGCGCAAGGCAAAGTCTGAAGAGGGCAGCGGGCCCTCTATATCGAGGTTTTGCAGCCAATAAAAGCGCTGTAAATCGATCAATCCGGCCCAGGTTGCAGCGACGGCTGCACCGGCTGCCGCGACCAAATTGCGGTAGGCCCGGTCTTTTTGCAGATTGCGAATATCCAGATAGAGCACGTCTGAGATGTATTTCTTGAGCAGGCCCAAGCGGTAATAATAGGTCTCTTGGGTATTTTCAGGGCTGCGCTCATGCAATTGCAAGATACCCATGGCTTCGCGGTAATTCATCTCTTCTTGCAGCGAATTCAGCAATAAGGCCTGAAAGCCTTGGCACCAGACCATTTCACTGCCCGACTCCAACAATTCATTGAGGCTGATTAAGATCGATTCCAAGCGATAAGACAAAAATTCATCACTGAGTACAAAGGCCCGCTGTACCTCTTCGTCGATCCAAATTTCACCGCTGCGGATGCGTGTCAGGTAGAGTTGCCGAAAGGTCGCCAATAATTCCAATAATACAGAGAGTTTTTTGACAAAATAGCGAATCCGGCTCTCTTTTTTGTAGCCCCGCCGTACCATCACCTGGCGCAATTGCACACGCAGCAATTTGAGTTGGGTCTCCATCAAACAGGCAAAAAATTTCACCTCTTGAATCGCACTTTGGGCCAAATCGGGCCGCTCGGGGGCATTAAAGTAGCTGGCAAAATAATCCTCGCTGCGGGGCAAATTCCAGCTCCCGGTTATGAGCGCACTTCTGCGCAACCCCTCAGAAGACTGAATGCGCAGATACGAGGTCAAGCTGTTGTAAAACTCCACCCGGCTAAAATTATCTGGGTTGAGTCCCACCGAGCGGGGAATAAAAAAATAGGTGTCAACCTCGTAACGTTTGCGGGTTTCAGCACTATCTGCGGGTAATTTAAAGTCAAAAATCCGCTCAAATTGTTGGCGGCTGTGGGTGGTGGTGCTGCTGCTTAATTCACTCAGCGAGGCGGCTGAGAGTTCATCGAAATGCTCATCACTCCAAGGATCGCTGTTTTGATCCGTCTCTGAGACTGGATTCACGTCTCCCCCCTTTTTATGGCGATTGTTTTTTGCGGTGGCCTTCGTAGAGATAGTGAATCATGCCGTCTGCGAGCCCGAGCTGGGGCACGTAAATCCGCTCCAATTGTGCTGCTTGCATAATAAATTGGTAAATCTCTAAAGCGGGCACAATCACGTCAGCCCGGTCGGGTTTGAGGGAAAATTTTTCGATGCGCTCGTCGACCGTCAGGGGGCTGAGTTGGCTGTGCCAATTTTGCAAATGGGGGAGTTTGAGGTATTTTTTGTCCTTGCGCTCGCTCAGTTTATAGACCTTGTTGATATTCCCACCGCTGCCAATGCCCTGGGTCTGAAATTCGGGGGAGGTATTGGTCTGGAGCCACTGAGACAGGCGATCCCATTCTGAGTCTGCGATTTTTTCGTGCAGCGAGCGCACCGTGCCAATATTAAACGAAACAGCGTTGAGCAATTCCCCTTCAGAGAAAATCGCCAATTCGGTGCTGCCGCCCCCGACGTCAATATACAAATAGTGCAAATGGGGCTCAAGGGTCTCAGCCACATGACAGGTAAAGATCAGTTCGGCTTCAAAACTGCCGGCAATGGTTTCAAGGGAGATCCCCGCTTCGGCCTGAATTTGGGCGATCAGCGCAGGGCCATTGACCGCGTCGCGCATGGCAGAAGTGGCACAGGCCATGTAGCCATCGGGTTCAAAGACATCAATCAAATGGCGAAAGGCCAACATGGATTTGAGCAATTGCTGGGATTTGTGTTCAGAGATCTCACCGCGGGTAAAGACGTCTTCTCCGAGGCGAATGGGCACACGCAAGAGGGTTTCACGTTTAAACGAGGGGCCCGTTTTACCTTCAAAGACATGGCTCAAAACTAGGCGCAGGGCGTTGGAACCCACATCAATGGCCACAAATTTGAGCATTTTAGACATCCTTCCAGAATTCGGGCCGATCGGGGCTGGGCCCTTCGGGCAATATACCGGTTTTTAACCATTCATAAAATGCCTCTTGGCAGCGCAACTCAGGCTCTTCTGGGTTGCGGGGACGAAAGCGATTGGTTTGGCTGGAGTCCATGATCCGGGCCTTGGAATTGTCGCGCAATTGTAGGCTGAGAAAGACCCTGAGCTGTTTTTGAATATTTTTGTCGTAGATCGGGCAGGCCGTCTCCACACGGTGGTCGAGATTGCGGGTCATCCAATCGGCTGAGGAGATATAGTATTTTTCGTCGCCGCCATTGCAAAAGACAAAAATCCGGGTATGTTCCAAAAATTTGTCCACCACGCTGATGGCAGTGATATTTTCGCTTAAACCGGTTACCCCTGCCCGCAACGAACACATGCCCCGCACCATGATCCAGATTTTGACCCCCGCTTGGCTGGCGCGGTACAAATTGTCGATCATGGCCTGGTCTACCAGCGAATTGGTTTTGGCCACGATATAAGCCGGTTTTCCCGAGCGGGCGGCGTGAATTTCGCGGTCGATCAGGGTTTCAAAATGGCGTCTGACAAAAACAGGAGAAACCAGCAGGTGTTTGTATGAGCCAATATAGACATTGTCTTCAAAAAAGTGGAAGAGTTTTTGAATTTCCGAAGTAATGCGCGGATCTGCTGTGAAAAAACCAATATCTGAGTAGAGTTTGGCGGTGTCTTCGTTAAAATTGCCGGTGCTGACATGGCCAAATCTGACCAATTTTTTGCCCGTCTTGCGCACGATTAAACAGAGCTTGGCATGGACCTTGTAATTGGGCACGCCGTAGATCACCCGCACCCCCTCTTCTGCCAATCTGTGTGACCAGTTGATATTCGCCTCTTCGTCAAAGCGGGCCTGCAATTCAATCACTGCCGTGACCCGTTTGCCATTTTTGGCGGCATTGATCAGGGCGTTGATAATTTTGGAGTGTTTGGCTGCGCGGTACAGGGAAATCGAAATGGATTCCACTGCCGGGTCAATGGCGGCCTCTCTCAGCAGGTCGATAAAATACGTAAAGCTGTGATAGGGATAATGCAAAATCACATCGTGTTTGGCGATACTTTTAAAATAACTCTCTTGCTCTTTGAAATCGGGATGGTTCTTGAGCGGGGCCATGGTTGGGTAGCGAAAGGAGCTGGGGCCGATGCGGGGAAATTTAATAAAATCGCGAAAATTGTGGTACCTTCCCCCCGGCTGAAGGTGGTCGTCGAGCTTAAATTTGAGCTTGCGTGTCAAAAATTTGAGCATTTCTTCGGGCATGTCTTTGTCGTAGATAAAGCGCACGGCTGGCGCTTTTGAGCGCTTTTTGACACTTTTGCTGATCTTCTCCATATAACTGGCAAAACCAGCATCCACGGCCTCATTTAAGGCCAATTCTGCATCGCGGGTCATTTTGATGGTATAGGCGTCGAAGCGGTCAAAGGAGAGAATTTTAAAGATATCACTGAGGTTGTGGCGAATCACATCATCCAGCAGAATAATCGTGTGTTGGAGCATGTTTGGGGTCTCCGCAGAGGCCTGCATCGGCAAAACCAAAAAGCGCGGTACAACATGGGTGGGCACTTCAATCAGAGCGTATTTGGGCTTGCGTCGGCCATCTTCACGCCACATTTTGACGGCCAGATAAATTGAGCGGTCTTTGCAGTCTTGAAAGGCATCGACCTGATCGAGCATCAGCGGCACCAAATTGGGCCTGACAGTCTCGCGAAAATAGCTGCTGACATATTCCGCTTGCTCGGGGGTCAGCTCCTTTTCGTTGACAATGAAGATCTTGTGTTTGCCCAGATCTTTGAGAATCTGTTGGTAGACTGTTTCGAAGCGGTTTTGCTGACGCAGGGCAATTTTTTGAATCTGGGTCAAAACTTTTTTGGGATGCTCCCCCGTGAGAGGCACTTCGTCAATTTCAAGGCGGTGCATGCGTTGTAATATGGCCACCCGCACACGAAAGAACTCATCCAAATTGGATGAGAAGATGCCCAAAAATTTAAGCCGTTCCAACAGCGGAACCTCAGGATTGGCGGCCTCTTGCAAGACCCGCTCATTAAAAGCCAGCCAACTGATCTCACGCGTTTTATAAAATCTTTTTTTGGCCTGGGGCGAAAGTGTCATGATTTTTTGCGCCGGCGGGCTTTTTGGGGCATCGGAAAAGGTTGAATGTATTCGGGCAAGGGCCGCAGAGGCAAAGAGGGCAGGAGTGGGTCAAGTTTCTTGGCCAGTTTTTCCACCTGTTTGGACACCGCTTCCCGCACATTGTCGGGGCGTTCCAGACTCTCAAAACCTTGCAATAATTGCCAGATCTGCTGGTTCAGACGTCTTTCGAGATCGGCTTTGCGCAATTTGCTGGGGGTTTGGGTGGGCAGATAAAAAAAACACAGCTCAGCGCTCCCGGCCTGGAGTTCTCCCCAACTGGCACAGGGCAGACGCAGGCCAGCGACCGCCCCTTTGGGAAAGTTGTCACTGGGGCAGGCTGTGAGCATTTCCAGCAACCAATTGAGCAGTGGATTGTGACCCACCAAGGCCAAACAATGGGTGGTGTCGTTTTGCCCGCGCAACCAAAGCAAAAGTTCGTCTGCGCCCTGGGCTTCATAGAGCAGGGTCTCTTGGATCACGGACTCCACGGGCAAAGCCCAAAAAGGGGCCAGGCGTTGAGCGGTGTCTCTTGAGCGCACAGCATGGCTGGCAAAAAGCTGCTGGGGATGCCATGCTTGAGCCAAGCGCTCCCCCTGCACATGAATCTGGTGCAGGCCTTTGGCGGTCAGTCCGCGTTCACTGTCAGAAATATCGCCCTGATCGGGCTCGGCTTCGGCATGACGAATTAACAAGACAAAGCGCTCTGTCGGCAACATCTCAATACACTCTCCCGTGGCTGAAAAAACTGAATTTTGTGGGGCAAACTGTCTTAAAATAGTAACACGTGCGGCACAGCGAGAGACATGAAAAGGATCACAGGCGCAGCCAATGAGTGTAAATTACCGGTAGCGCTCGACAAAAATAGATTGGCGGTCTTCCAGGCTTTTTAAGCCTTCCATAAATTGCATGGGATTGTGAGGCAGGGCGGCATACAATTCACCCACACAGAGTTTGCCATCGATCAGATCGAGCAGGGCCAATGAGGCTTCGGGCAAACGGGTCGAGGCACTGGGCATCATGATCACCTCAGGAATATCCGCCGTTTGATAAAACTCCCAAAATTCAAAATAGTGCATTAAATGTGTGCGGCAGAGGGTCAATAGCGCTTCACCCTGGGGCATCTCCAAGGGTTTTGCGGAGGGGGCGCTGCGGGCAAAATACATCAAACTGCCACTTTCCCATGTCATCAGCGCTTTAAAGGCCTCCAGCGGGGGATAGGTTTTGTTTTTGATGTCGATATGAATCAAGGCCCCTTGATCGAGCCAAAGGCTGGCTTCGAGAAAGGTATTCCACAGAATACATTGGCCACTGGCTCCCGAGCGAATCAATTTCTCCATTTCGGGCAAAAGCCCAAAGTGGTCAAAAGCCTTGATCTTGGGCAGATAACTGCGTTCAGGCGGGCCGTTGGGCGTCGATTCAGCAAAGCTGCGCTCCATCACCACTCGCATCAATTGGCGCAATTGACGGCATTGGCGAAAGCGGTGCTGGGTACGCTTTTGCAAGCAGGTCATGATCAAGGTTCCCAGATCTTCTCCCACGAGGGGGTTGAGCTGTTCTGGAGGTACGGGGGCATTGTTTAAGATCATCAACATTGCCGAACCGGGGTTGTCGGCTTCAAACGGCAAGCGACCCGTCAAAATCTCATACATGACCACGCCGAGAGCATAAATATCTATTTGGTTGTGGCTGATCTTGCTGTTTTGTAATTGTTCGGGTGACATATACGCCACTGTTCCCACCAGGGCATCGCGGGAAGCTGGGGTTTCGCTGCCTTCGATCCGGGCGATGCCAAAGTCCAGCAATTTAATCGTATCCCCGTTGATCACCATCACGTTTTCGGGTTTGAGATCGCAGTGAATGATGCCGTGGCTGTGGACATATTCCAGGGCATCCAGCAATTGATCAAACAACATTAATTTTTGACGCATAGTCAAATTGTGGCTCTGAACAAAAGGCTTTAGCTCTTGCCCATCTAGCAATTCCAGCACCATGACATGGTTGTCTGATTGCACAATATACTCATAAATTGCCATGATATTGGCATGGCTGAGCAATCCCAAGATTTGCACTTCGGCCTCAAAGCGCTCAATGCGGGTTTGTTTTTCTTCGTTTGAGAGATGGGGAGGCAAATTGAGGTGTTTAACAGCCACCATCTGATTGGTTTCGAGATCCAAGGCGCGAAAGATGGTTGCCATCCCGCCTTGGCCTTTTTGGTCTAGCAGCACATAGCGCTGTGCAAAGGTCATACCTTGCTGTAACATATTGTCAGAATTCCCTGAGAATCAAAATTAATCGTCACATTCAAATGCCCTCAGCAGGGGCGAATAAGTATACTATAACTCTTCAGAGACAAAATTCAATTGCAATTACATGAATTTTATTCGACGATTTTGTTTTTTGGCGTGGTTTGGTGGTGAGAGCCCCAAAATTGGTAATCTGAATGATTACAAATATTAAGGCAACCAGGTTCGGTTTTGGTTGTGGGCATTTTTGGCACGAAAGGCCGCTTCAAGATCAATTTCCAGGCGATTGGCCAAGGCCAGCAGATAATTGAACACATCCACAATCTCTTCTGCTACCTCGGTCTTAACCGCTGCTTTTTCGGGGCTGCTTTCGGTGGCTTGTAAGTAGAGCTTTTCGGTGCGGCGGATGGCTTTAAATAGCTCTCCCACTTCTTCGCCGAGCAAAAAGCAATTGTGAATCAAATCCACATCCTGCCAACCATGTAAGATTTCCAATTGATGAATATAGCGCTGGTAATCGGCCATTGCGGCCCGGTTAGGCAATTCAATCACAGCTATTTTCTCCTCAGCTCATTATCAGACTTTTGCGTTTGCCAAAAAAGAAGATCAAAGGCAAATGCAGGCGTTGCCCCCAATGCCACTCATTGTGGCGGCCACCGCGATCTTCGAGATAAGCCAAGTCAACGCCTTCGCGGTAACCCCGACTTTCAAGCACCCGTTTCATGGCCCTGACATTCAAAATATTCTCGTTCCGTTCAATCCGTATGCGCGGATCCCCTTCTCGGGTGCCCATATCCAGCCAAAGCTGCAGATGGGGGGGGAATTGAAAGGCATCTTTGATCGCCCGGCGGCGATCCCACCAAAAAGAGGGAGAGACCATGCCAATCTTGCCAAAGACGTGGGGGAAATAGAGGCCATGGTAAAAGGAGATCAGCCCCCCCAGGGAAGCGCCCATCACCGCCGTGTGGCGCTGCTCTCGCAAGGTGCGGAAATTGTGGTCGATCAGGCCCTTGACCTCTTCGCTGAGAAAGCGGGAGTAGCGCTCACCTTGCCCCCCTTCTGAGCCCCAGCGGGTATTCATGCGGGTCCAGGTATATTCACTGTCGCGGCCGGGGGTATTGTAAACACCCACCACAATGATGTCTTCGATCAATTGGTGGCTGATCAGTCGATTTAACATGCGATCGACATACCAGGGCATGCCACCAAAAGCAATTTCAGGAAAAAACAGATTGTTGCCATCGTGCATGTACAAAACCGGAAAACGCCGATGGGGCTCGCGGTCATAAGCCGGTGGCAAATAGATATCCAAGTGGCGGCTGTTGTAAAGATAATGGGAGTGAATGTGCAAGCGGGTGAGACGCCCATGTAAATAACGGGCAGGGGGCACCTGGTTCAGAACTTTGTTTTTGAGACTGAGTTTTTTAATACGCATGACTAAACGGCCATATAGTTTTCTACGGGGGGCTTGTCAAAATCGACCGAGGCAATGCCTTCACAGCTGGCGCAGATATTTCCCGCTTGATCGCGGATTTCGCTGCGGGCAAAGACCAGTGCTTTGCCCGCTTTGGTCAAACGGGACTCTGCCAGCAAAACGGCTCCCCGCAGGGGTCTTACAAATTGAATATTGAGCTGAACCGTGCCTGTGCGGTGCTTTTGGCTGTTGACTATGCCCACGAGCCCAATCATCAGGTCAAACAGGCCCGAGATGACTGCGCCGTTAACCGCATCGCTGCCCAATCCCCCCCTGTGTTGGGGCAAAAGGGGATCTATGCGGGCCCGAATGGCATCGGGGCTTGAGAGGTCAATCTTCACCCCCATCATTTGCAAAACCGGATTGGCATTCCAGAGGCGGGCCATTTCTTGACATTCTTCAGCGGAGAGGGGGTTGGTGGGCGGCAGGGGGCTCATGATCTACCTGACTTGAACTTTATGTGGGGCTATTTTAACACAGTTCGGATCAGCCCCGGTTGAATCCCCGGTTCTGAACGCCCCTGGGCCAAAAAGAAAAAAGCCGGGCATAAAATGCCGGCTCCAAAAGGGCTCGCGGACCTTTTTCTGATTAACCTGAAAGTCAGTCTAACGTGCAGTCCTTACAAAAGACTTACAGCTCGATTACAGTCATCAGGGGGTCAATAAATGCTGGGCCAAGGTCTGCCCAAAGAGTTCTGCACTGTCGTAATCTTCGGCCACAATGATCCGGCCATCGACAATCACGTCATCTGCTGCTGTGTGGGGATTGCCAATCGAGCGGGAGGGCACGACAATTCCCTGATTGGCAGAGATATACCAAGCGGTATTGTACTGGGGCGGATAATTGACCAAATGGGGCAAGAAGGGCCCGCCCGTCGCGCGGCGACCGGCCAGGGGGCTGCTGCCATTGACGCGGGCCCAGGCCAAGACAGAGACCCCATGGCAAATCGCTGTAACATATTTGTTTTGAGCCATAAACTCGCCAATCAGGCGGTTGGCCGTGGCTTTGACTTCGGGGGTGCCGTTGTAAAGTGAGTTGGTATAAACCCCCGGCGGGGCGTATTGGTAGGCCGAAGACCCCCAGCCACCCACGAATAAAATGGCTGAATAGTTCTCAGAACGAACCTGCTCCAGGGCCAAGTCGGGTATGACTGCGCCGTTGGACGGGCCCTGGCCACTGTCGGGATGAGGATAACTCACTTGGGTGGTCTGGGCAGCCACATGCACCTGCAAACCGGCCGCTTGCAATTCAGCGCGGGGAACCGCATATTCCCGGTAATAAAAATCGCGGTTGGCAATGACCATCAAGACAGGCAGTTGCCCTTCGACTCCGCTCAGGGCGCTGGGGGCTGTGTTGGGGGCTGACGTGGTTGTTGGCGATGGTATCGAAGTAGGGATCGAAATTGGAGAAGGTGCTATCGTGGGTGATAGCACCGGTGGTGTGGTTGGTTCTTCGCTCGGTTCTGCGCTCGGTTCTGTGGTTGGCTCGGAGCTGGGAATGTGGCTGGCTTCAGAGCTGGGGGTTGAGGCCAGTTGGTGGAGAATCTGTTCCACCAAGACTTGGCCCAGACGGTAACCGCTGTCGACGTTTTCGCCTGTGATAATCTGACCATCGACCACCACATCGTCTGTCGACGTGGCTGGATTGCCCACGGCTCCTGTGGCAGCCATGATGGCCCCATTGCTTTCAATTTGCATCCGGCTGGTGGGATAACCCTGCCCCTGAATTTGGGGGGCGTAGCCATTCCAACCCACTACTTGGCGGCCCATCAGCGGGCTGACGCCATCAACACGGGCATAAGCCAGGGCAGTCACGCCGTGACACAGGGCGGAGACAAATTTGCCCTGGGCCAAAAAGGTGGAGATCAACTGGTTGGTTTGGCTGCGCAAACTGGCCGAGCCGTTATACGCCGGATGGGCATACGTTTGGCCAAAGCCGTATTGGTAAGCGGAGGCCCCCCAACCGCCCATAAAGACAATGGCGTCAAAATCTTCGGGGTTGACATCAGCCAAAGCCAAATCGGGCTGAATTGGGCTGCCCCCACTTCCGGCCTGGGGATAAGCGGTTTGGCTTGAGGCGGCTGCCACTGTGACCTGGGCACCGCTGTTGAGCAGGCCCTGACGGGTAAAAGCATAGTCACCATACCAGAAATCGCGGTTGGCCACGACCATCAACACGCGGGGGGCCTGGGCGGCAGACTGAATGCCAAAACCTGCTTGGGTTGAAGCCGAGAGCGCTGCAGGCAGGGGAGCCTCAGTCACTTTGCCTCCGCTGTAAGCGGGAGTGGTATTGGCTGCCTGGGGAGGGTCGACCAGCGCGGTGCCACAGGCACTCAAAAGGGTGGATGTCGCCAGCACAGTGGCCAGGACTGCTTTGCGCGAAAAACGACCAGATAAACGTCCAGAAAAACGACCAGATAAAAATTGAATCATGAAAAAACACGCTCCTTTTAGCGAATATAAATGGGGGTATCCAAATTTATGAACCCGTGTTCATCAAGGGGCAACCCGGCTAACTACTTGAGTCCCGTGGCTTTGCGTCCCCGCCTCGCGACGGGTTTGCCTTTTTCCTTTGACTCTCGCCAAAGGGGTGAAACACCATTCAGTATAAAAAAATATCCTGCGGCTTCTGAGGAGGGGCCTCACAGCCTGGGTGTGAGATTGCGCAAGCTCTCGCTGTGGTCTGGCTCACAGTGACGTGTTAAACTGTTCTGAATGCTTGAAAAAGGTGTGTAGCGTGGAATGGCCATTTTGATGATTGCCGCATTGCCCAGTACTTATGAAAAATTACAAAAACCCCTGGAAGAAACTTTTCAGCAAGAAGTTCACCTCTGTTTATCCGGTGAAGCCGCTCTGGAGTGGCTGGATGCTGAGCCCGAAAAAGCAGCAAAAATCGAATTATTCTTGCTCGCACCCGATTTGCAAGGACTCAGTCCCTCAGAAACCATTCAGCGCATTCAGGCGTTGGACAGCTTTAGCCAGACACCCATTTTGCTTTTAACTCCCCCCGAATTTGAAGATGCCTCTGTTTTGCTGGAAGCAGGTGCCCAAGATTTATTGCCCTACCCACCCCAGGTTGTTGAATTTCAGGCCCGCATTCAAACGGCTTTGGCGCTGAACAAAGCCCATCAACGCATTCAAACCCTGGAAATGGAGTTGGATGCGGTGCGCATTCAATTGCAGAGCTTTGCAGATATTGACCCACTCACTCATCTCAGCAAACGCCTGACCTTTGAACAAAACCTCAATCGGGAGTGGCGACGCGCCCTGCGTGAACAGCAATTCCTCTCGCTCTTGATGATCGACATGGATCTCTTTTCGGCCATCAACCAAGAGTTTGGCACTGCCGTGGGTGACCGCTGTCTGCGTGGGGTGGGAGATATTCTCAGGCATTATCCCCTGCGTCCAGGGGATCTCAGTGCGCGTTTTACGGGTCAGCAATTTGTGGTGTTGTTGCCCAATACCCATTACGAAGGCGCGCGGGCCGTGGCTGAAACCCTGAGATCCAGTATCGAAGGCCTGCAATTGGAACACGAGGGAGTGCCCATTCCCCTGACGGCCAGCATCGGCGGGGTGACCCTCTATCCCCAAGACGATAACCTCGATCCCACCCTGTTACTGGCTGCTGCAGACAAAGCCCTGCTAGAGGCCAAAACCCTGGGCCGCAATATTGTCAGCCTGGTTGACCTCAGTCAGTCCTGAGCGCCGTTTCCGCGCTTTTTTGGTTGGGTGCCGGTTAAGCGACGGGTTCTTTGAGGGCCCTGCGTAGAATTTTTCCCACCGGTGTTTTGGGCAGAGAATCGCGAAATTCAATCACTTTGGGTACTTTGTAGCCCGTTAAGTTGGTTTTACAGTGGGCCTTGAGTTCTTCTGCGGTCAGAGAAGGATCTTTTTTGACCACAAAGAGCTTGACCACTTCTCCGGATTTTTCATCGGGAATGCCAATGGCCGCCGCTTCAAGCACCTTATCGTGCATAACAGCCACTTCTTCGATCTCATTGGGATAGACATTAAAGCCCGAAACCAGAATCATGTCCTTTTTTCGGTCGACGATACGGATATAGCCTTTTTCGTCCATCACGCCCATGTCGCCACTTTTGAACCAGCCCTCTTCGGTCATGACCAGTGCTGTTTCGTCGGGTCGCTTCCAATAGCCCTGCATGACCTGAGGGCCCCGGATCCAGATCTCACCAGGCTCACCGAGGGGCATGACATTGCCTTCATCATCGCGAATCGAGACTTCGGTGGAGCTGATCGGCAGACCAATGGTGCCGTTATAGTCCTCCAAATACAGGGGGTTGATACAGGCCGCTGGAGAGGTTTCGGTCAGACCATACGCTTCGCGCAGGGCCACACCTGTGACCTGTTTCCATTTTTCTGCCACGGGCCGCTGTACCGCCATGGCCCCGCCGAGGGCCAAGCGAAAATTGCTGAAGTCGAGTTTGTGAAAGTCAGGGTGGTTGAGCAGGCCATTAAACAGGGTATTGACCCCGGTCAGCGTGGTGAATCTAACCTTGGACAGCTCTTTGACAAAGGCCGGAATGTCTCTGGGATTGGTGATCAAGACATTTTCAGCCCCAATGCTGCCGAAGATAAAACAATTGGCGGTGAGTGAGAAGATATGGTAAAGCGGCAAAGGCGTGACAATAATCTCTTCACCCTCTTTGATGCTGGACTTGATCCACTCTTTGGCCTGCAAAATATTGGCAATAATATTGCGGTGGGTCAGCACGGCTCCTTTGGAGACGCCCGTGGTGCCGCCCGTGTATTGCAAGAAGGCAATGTCTTCGGCTTTGATAGTGGGAGTGCTGTGGCTTTTGCCACTGCCTTTGGCCAGGGCCTGTTTGAGGGGCACAGCATGGGAAATCGACCAGGCGGGCACCATTTTTTTGACGTGTTTGACCACGGTATTGACCAACAGGGCCTTGGGAAATTTGAGCAAATCGCCCAATTGGGTCGTGATCACGTATTTGACCTGGGTTTGGTCGAGCACCTCTTCGAGGATGCTGCAAAAATTTTCTACAATCACAATCGCTTTGGCTTCAGCATCTTTGAGCTGGTGGGCCAGTTCGCGGGCCGTGTAGAGGGGGTTGACATTGACCACAATCAGCCCGGCGCGCAAAACGCCGTAGAGACAGACCGGGTATTGCAGAATATTCGGGCTCATGATTGCCACACAATCGCCTTTTTTGAGACCCAGATCATGTTGCAAATAAGCGGCAAAAGCCGCACTCAGGCGGTCGAGTTCGGCATAGGTGAGGGTGTTTCCCATATTCGAAAACGCAGGCCGGGCACTGAATTTTTTAAAGCTGTGTTCAAAGACCTCGTTAATTGAGCTGTGGGCATCGGCATCAATCTGGTGGGCGACGTCTTCGGCATAATGGTCGAGCCAGCGTTTGTCCATGGTCTATTATCCTTTTCTGTTAGCGCGTTGTATAAAAAGTCTCGCTTGCTTGAAATCCCTGGGATGTATTATAACATTGCTATCTTTGAACGGCTCCCGGCGTGACAAGATCCCGCTTTTTGTGGTATATAACCGTCATGAAAAAGCAGATTTGCAGATTTTATGGACTGGGATTTGTTGGGATAGCTCTCACAGGCTGTATGCTGAGCAAACCCGATCCCATCATTGTCGAATTCAGCTTGCCTCCCTCTTCTCCCCCCCCTTCAGCACCTCAATTGCTTGCCCAATCCCAATCGGAGATCGACATCCGCCTGACGCTGCCCAGCCCAAGCCCAAATCCCAGCCCCAAAAACAGCCCCGAACCCAACCCCGCTCCCAGTCCATCTGGCACACAGCTGCCCGCTTCCAACCCCAAGCCGAGGCTGGTCGAAAGCGTGAACATCTTGCCCCCTCAGAACAAGACCCTTCAAAGTGGCCAAACCCTGAACCTCTCTGCCCAGGTTGTGTTGTCTGATCTCAGCCACAATCAGGCCGTGACTTGGGTCTCCGAGGCTCCCCAGATTGCCAGTATAAGCAACATGGGAAGTTTAAAGGCCTTTCAGGCAGGTTCTGTGACTGTGCGTGCAACGTCTCTGCAAGACCCCAGCAAAAGCGCCCGTTTGGCCTTGACCATTCGTGATCCCCTGGTTACATTCCAGGGGCAGATTGTCTATGCCCGCCAAAATGACTTTTACCTGATGCAAGGCAGCAATCAAAACCCGATCAAATTGACCCACAGCGGCGTGCTGATGGAAAAAAAACAGCCGCGTTTGAGTTGGGATGGCCGCGAAATTGTCTTTTCTTCCAGCCAAAATGCAATTTATCGGCTCGAGACCTCGGCAGGCTCAGAACCCCAGGAAATAACAGGCGTCACCCCCAATCTCAGAGAGCCTTTTCCCTATCTCGGTCAGGATGGCACCTTGTATTTTCAGGCAATAGGGGCCCCGTATTTTGAAAATAATGGCAATCCCCGCATTTGGCAGAAAAAAAATCCCAATGCCTCGCCTGAGGTCTTTTCAAATCGGATCCAATTGGTCTCGTTTTTTGGGGGGGTGACCCCCACGGGGCAAATGGTCTATGAAGAAGACCAAAAAGTCAAAATTTTGCAAGTGCCAGAGGCCAGCGAACCCGTGATTGTGGGGCCCGGTGGAGATGTACATTTGCCTTTACACCCAAATCCAGAATTCTTTGTCTATGGCTTTGACCACGATCTCTACCTTTCAAATTTTAAGGGCCAAATGACCCGGTTGACCCAATCCCCTTTTTCAGAAGCTCAGGCAGCCCTCTCGCCGGATCAATCGCAAATTGTCTTTATTTCGGATCGCTCAGGCAACCTTGAACTCTACCTGATGAACCGAGATGGCAGTGGTGTTACCCAACTGACCTTTACACCGGGCATTTCAGAGACAGGACCCGATTGGGGACCCTAACTTAACAGTTTAGATATGCAGATATTGACAGTCTGGCAATTGGATGGTTGACTGAGATCATCTCCCTCCAATTTGCTCATTTTGATGGTCTTTGCACACATGGCTTTAAAAAATCTGGGTCAGCTGAGTTTTGTTTGCGCCAATTTGCTCATTTTGGCGGCGTGTACCCTTGAACAACCAGAAATTATCCTGCGCTTGCGCCCAAATCCCGCCAACGGATTAGCTACACCCATGCCCGCTCTCTCCCCGGCTGTCACCACACGCACAGCCACCCGGGTCGACATTTTAGCGCCGACCCCAGCCCCCGATTTGCCACTGGCCAGTGCCAGCCCAACCCCAGCAATGCCACAGGAAACGCTTCCCAGCCCGACCCCCAGCGCAACGCCCTCCGCGCTCTCAACTCTCCCTGTTGCAGGCCCAGCCGGAATAAGTGGCTCCTCTGCTGTAAGCGGCGGCAGCGGTGATGCTGGCCCGGTCTCACCCAATGTCTCTCACACAGGCATCGCAGGGGTGGCCGAAAGCACCTTAACGGTGGGGGAGAGCCTGCAACTGTATGGCAAGGTCACTTTTGCCGATGGCACGACCAGCAACCAGGTGATCTGGGAATGCAGCAAACCCCAGGTTGCCGGGATTAACTTTCAGGGCTTGGTCACAGCCCACAGCCCCGGCGAAGTGCTGGTGTCGGCTTCGGCCCCCACCGACCCCAGCAAAAAGATCAATCTGAGTCTGAGCGTTGTTTTGGCCCCGGTGGCTTTTGAAGGCCAGATCAGCTTCACCCGTGCCAACGACATATATATCATGAAAGGCCAAAACACCTCCCCGCTGCGCCTGACACAGACCGGCCCCAGCCAAGAAAAAGTCTGGCCCCGCCTCTCTTGGAACGGCGAAAAAGTCGTTTGGCGTGTGACCAGCAACGATTTCTACAGCGTGCTTACCACTGGCAGTGGCACCCCCGTTTTACATGATCTGCCCGACAGTGATTTGAGCCATGTGCCCTATTATTGGTACAACGATGAGATTATTTACCAGGATTGGGATACAGGCAATCCGGGGCTTTACAATCTCTTTCGGCTCAAACCCAATGGCACCACCCAGGGCTGGAGCAATATTTTGGGGGTGTTGTCGGGCCCAGTCGGGGGCATCTCGCCCTTTGGTCTGGTGGCTTACGAACAGAGTGGCAATATCAAAACCAGCCAGTATAATTCCCTCGCCAATCGGGTCGATCATGGCGCGGGCGGCGATGTGCGCATGGCCCACAATCCCAAACCCAAATGGGCCGTGTTTACCCTTAACAATGACATTGTGCGCCTCAATTTGGGTGATGGCAGCAAAACCCCGCTGGCTGCCAAGGATGGCTATGACGGTCAAGCAGCGCTCTCTCCCGATGAAAGCCAGGTGGTTTTTGTCTCCACGCGGGGCAATGGCAGCAAAGATATTTTTATCATGAATGTGGATGGCACAGGGGTTCAAAATTTGACCAATACCCCGGATATCGACGAATTTCAACCCGATTGGAGCCACTGAAGCATGTCAAAACGGCCTTTTTTCACCGCGATCAAAGGGGCCCTGGGTTTGACCCTCTTGAATGCCTGTGGACATTTTGGCCCTTCAGACTTAACGGGGTTTAAAACCCTGCAAACGGCCCCCACCGCAGCACCTTTGCAGGTGGTTGCGGTGAGCATTCTGCCCCCTGCCAGCCAAACAATGCACAAAGGCAAGAGCCTCAATCTCAAAGCAGAGGTACGTTTTTCAAACGATTCTGCCACCCGTACCGCCACCTGGAGCGTCAATGATAGCAGTTTGGCCAGTGTGGATGCCAGTGGCCAGGTCAAAGCACTCAAAGCGGGTACTGTTACGGTGACCGCTCAGTCGGGAACTCTCTCTGCCCAATTGAATCTGACGATCGTCAATCCGGTCGTCTTTTTTGGGGGGCGTTTGGTGTATACCGCCAATCAAGATCTGCACCTGATGCAGAGCAGCAATCAAACCCCGCTAGCACTCACCAGCAATGGGGCCACTGTGCAAGAGCGTTTGCCCCGGCTGGCTTGGGATGGCAGCTCGGTGGCCTTTACCACGCCCACACGGGAGGTTTTTACCCTCAGCAGCAGCGGAGGAACCCCTGTGAATCACAATTTTACGCCCAATGGCACCGATCCTCATCCCTATTATTATAACCAGGGCGAATTGATCTTTCAGGGTTTAAATGCGCCGTTTTCAACCACCCCCACGGTCTATCTTAAACTGACCAATGGCACCACTGTCCCGGCTTCCACGGCTTTGGGCCAGATTCAGTCTTTTGGCGGCGTAGATCACGATGGCATTGTCTATTACGAAGAAGCCGGGCAAATCAAGCGGGTGCTCTACACCAACGTCGCCACCAAGGTCACTTTGGGCCCCGGCCAAAATCCCAATTTGGCCAAAAATCTCTATCCCAGCCGAGTTGTCTACGAAAACGGCGGCGACCTTTACGCGGCCAATGCTGCCGGTGAAATCACCCAATTGACAAACACACCTGACGTGATTGAGAGCCGTCCAGCGCTCTCACCTGATCAGAGTCAGGTGGTGTTTGTCTCCAATCGCGAGGGCAATCAGGATCTCTGGTTGATCAACCTCAATGGCACAGGGTTGGTGAATTTGACCAATACCCCCAGCGTGGATGAAGACATGCCCGACTGGAGTGTTTAAATTGCCTAGTCTGGGTGCCTTTAAATTTTTTTTAAAATAACCACAAACTTCTCTTGACATTCATAACCTAATCTTAGTATATTGATTACACGAACTTCGGTGAAGCGAAGAAACGTAAGAAACGGTCTGGGTGTGAGCCCCAGACAAAATCCCAGGAGGGGCGGCGTTCAACGCAAGTTGAGAGATGCCAGCCTGACCCGGAGAGCAAATCCCGAGAGCCGTTAAAACGGAAAGCGGGGAATCGGCTGGAAGCAGCGAGAAGCTCTGGGCAGGATGAAATCCCTGAAGGGTGGGAACTCCCAGGAGGGTCAAGGTTCGGCCGCAAGGCTGGGCACACGATCTGCACGGAAGAATCCGCTGGAGCCTCGGCTGAGATGCGCAAGTGTCTCAGATAAAAGGCAAGAGCGGCAGGCTCTGGTAACAGCGGCCGACGGGCAGTGAGGGCAATACCCTGAAGGGGCCAAAGACGTGAGGGAAACGGGCTCAGCCTCGGCTGTAGCAACGGATCCGTTCAAAGGGAAACACCCTGAAGCCGTGAGAATCGGCAAGAGGGTCAAGTTTAGAAGAAGCCGAAAGGTCTGTTCTGAAGCCGCTTGAACGGGGGGAAATCCCTGGGGGTCTGGCACAAAGCCTGAAGAGGGAGCTGCACTGTGCAAACTATGCGGCTAGTTTCTTCCAGATGGCGTCAGGCGCGTACGACACCCGCAAGGGCAAACGCGAGCAGATGTGAGGGTCCTGAAATGGAAATAACCCGGCTGGATGGGACGAATACCTCAGGAGGCCGATGGACGTAACAATTCGCTTCAACTCCGAAGTTTGTTTCATTTTTTGTTGTAAGATACAATTATGAAATGAGCAAAGAAAGGTTCAAACCATGGGATTGCCTGAAAAATTCGATGCTTTGCCACCTGATCTGCAGCAAGAAGTCTTAAATTTTATGAACTATCTTGTGGCCAAACGAGAACGCCAAGAAGCAGAGTCGGTAGATCGCAGTCTTGATGCCGCCCTGGCTTTTCGTGGGCTCGGCGCAGAAATTTGGAAAGACACTGACCCAGATCAGTATATTGCCGAATTGCGAGCAGATTGGTGAACCTGACCTTTTGGGACAGCAATCTGTTTATTTATCTGATAGAGGAAGTTCAGCCCTTTGCACAACAGGTAGAACAGATTGTTTTCCATATGCGCCAAGAGAGACGCCAGTTAATCACCTCTGCCTTGACCGTCTGTGAAACCCTGGTTAAACCAGTTCGCGAACAGCGGCAGGATTTGCTCCAAAGATACCAGGAACTCTTTGCTCAGATTACGGTTGTGCCGATTGAGCCAACCCTGGCTACGACCTTTGCCCAAGTGCGTGCCGTGCGCGGCATAAAAACACCCGATGCATTGCAATTGGCGTGTGCCTTGAAAGTAAATGCCCAGCATTTTATCACCAACGATAACCGTCTTTCGGGCTTCTCTCACCCGGATCTCACAATTTACAGTATGCCCTCTTATTTGGCCCATTTCTCTCAGAGCTAAATGAGGTTAAGAGCAACGATTTGAGTGGTGCCTTAAATTATTTTTAAAATAATCACAAACTTCTCTTGACATTCATAACCTATTCTTAGTATATTGATTACACGAACTTCGGTGAAGCGAAGAAACGTAAGAAACGGTCTGGGTGTGAGCCCCAGACAAAATCCCAGGAGGGGCGGCGTTCAACGCAAGTTGAGAGATGCCAGCCTGACC
>JBFWRL010000049.1:0-7570 GCA_050248915.1 Candidatus Sericytochromatia bacterium | reverse complement strand
TCTTAGTATATTGATTACACGAACTTCGGTGAAGCGAAGAAACGTAAGAAACGGTCTGGGTGTGAGCCCCAGACAAAATCCCAGGAGGGGCGGCGTTCAACGCAAGTTGAGAGATGCCAGCCTGACCCGGAGAGCAAATCCCGAGAGCCGTTAAAACGGAAAGCGGGGAATCGGCTGGAAGCAGCGAGAAGCTCTGGGCAGGATGAAATCCCTGAAGGGTGGGAACTCCCAGGAGGGTCAAGGTTCGGCCGCAAGGCTGGGCACACGATCTGCACGGAAGAATCCGCTGGAGCCTCGGCTGAGATGCGCAAGTGTCTCAGATAAAAGGCAAGAGCGGCAGGCTCTGGTAACAGCGGCCGACGGGCAGTGAGGGCAATACCCTGAAGGGGCCAAAGACGTGAGGGAAACGGGCTCAGCCTCGGCTGTAGCAACGGATCCGTTCAAAGGGAAACACCCTGAAGCCGTGAGAATCGGCAAGAGGGTCAAGTTTAGAAGAAGCCGAAAGGTCTGTTCTGAAGCCGCTTGAACGGGGGGAAATCCCTGGGGGTCTGGCACAAAGCCTGAAGAGGGAGCTGCACTGTGCAAACTATGCGGCTAGTTTCTTCCAGATGGCGTCAGGCGCGTACGACACCCGCAAGGGCAAACGCGAGCAGACGTGAGGGTCCTGAAATGGAGACAACCCGGCTGGATGCAACGAAGACCTCAGGAGGCCAACGGACGTGACAATTCGCTTCAACTCCGAAGTTTGTTTCATTTTTTGGGGCTGGGGGTGGCCTTTGTTTGCCGAATTAACCGGATTGAGCCCCGCTTAAGTCGAAGCGCTTTAAGGTCGCGTTTATCTCGGTATTTTGAATTTTAACGCATACTCATATATACTTATTGTATGCAAGACGTTCTTTGGAAAAATATCATTGAAGCACTTTTCCCAGATTTCGTGGCATTCTTCCTGCCCGATCTCTACCCCCTTGTCGATTTCACTCGGCCTTACACCTTCCTCGACAAAGAGTTTGAACAGCTATTCCCGCAAGCACGCAAAGGTCGGCGTTCGGTAGACAAATTGGCCAAAGTCTGGCTCAAAGATGGCCACGAACAGTGGATTTTGATACATACAGAAGTGCAAAGTCACTTTGACGCGACTTTTTCTGAACGGATGTTCAGTTATTTTTACCGCATTTACGACAAATATCACCAGCAGATAGCCGCCATTGTCGTGCTTGCAGACAAAAGATCGGACTGGAAGCCAGATACATTTCACTTAAATTTTGCCAATACTCAGCTGACATATACCTATCCCGTTTACAAAATTTTTGAGCAGGATGAACTGCTTCTAAGAGAAATGAATAACCCCTTTGCCTTTGTGATCCAAGCCGCGTTGTATACGTTGCGCTACCACGAAATGGGGGAAGATTTTAAATACCAGTTTAAGCTGGAATTGACCCGCTTGCTCTTTAAAAAAGGCTATGAAGCAGCTAAGATTAAAGCAGTCTTCCTGTTTATCCATACCCTCTTACAAATGCAAGCAGGACTCACACAAGCACTGTTCTTTGAGGAAGTAAAAAAAATGGCGACCCAAAATAAAAATGTAGAGCTGTTGAGCGATTTTGAAAAAGTCGCGCTGCGCAAGGGTGAGAAAAAAGGCGAGAAACGGGGCGAAAAGCGGGGTGAGAAAAAAAACCAGAAAAATACAGCCCTCAAAATGAAAGCCAAGGGTTTTGAGCTGCCTTTGATCTCCGAATTAACCGGATTGAGTCAGGCTGAAGTCGAAGCGCTTTAAACACCCCACGCGGGTTTGCGCAGCCAACGTGATAACCTTATTTTGAATTTAAACTACTCAAAATCTTCTTTGCTGGAATTTGTCGTAAGATAAGAACCAGAATCTTCAATTCATTCACACCCAAAATCCGCTCAATACGCGGCTTAAACGCTGTATTTTTTCTGCTGCCTGAAAAAAGAACTGAGAGGTGAGCCCACAGGTGCCAACGCACATCAAAGCATGTCAAAGCCCGGTTCCGGATCTGATCTATCCCTCCCAACAATGGGAGCGTGTTCAAGAAATTTATCCCTATCTCAAGGCACCAGAAGACTTTGCCCCAGGCCAGCTCTTTCACCGCATCACACTTTTTCTCACTTACCGCTGCAATTTGGCCTGCCCCTATTGCAAAACCATTCTGCGTTCAAGTGAAGAAGCCCAGCAAAAACCGCACAAACGCCTCTCTTATGATCTAGCCAGTTTAAAAAAACTGCTCTTGGGGCTGGCACCCTCACTCTTATTACATCTACATTTTACTGGGGGCGAAGCGGTACTCAACCCTGAAATGCCTGAGATGATTCAATTCGCCAAACAACGGGGCGTTAAATTTATCAGCGTGACGTCCAATGGCGCTTTGCCTGTGTCACGCTATTTGGCTTTGGTTGAGGTGGGTATCAACGAGATTCGCATTTCACTGGATGCGGGCAATGCCCATTTGGGCTCTCGACTTACCCAGCGGCAGGGGGCCTGGGAAAAAACCATCGAGACGATTCAGGCTTTGGCTCAGGAAAGCCGTAAACGTGCAGATTTTTATCTGATTGTGAATACCGTTGTCGGGCTCAAAAATTATCAGGAATTGCCTGAAATTCTGCGCTTTGTCTTATCCCTGGGCCCGGACGATATCAAATTGATCACCGAAGTGGATGTCAAACAGGAATTGGGCGATCTCAAACAAAAAAACGCCTTGATTGCCCAGGCCCAGGCTCTTTTGGCTGACTACCCAGCCACTGCCTTTCCGCTGTTGCGGCGCAAGTTAGATACGGTCTTTGAAGCTGAATCGATTGGCTTAGCAAAAGTATCGACACCTCAGAATGGGCAGTGGCACTGTTTTATTCCCCTCAGCGAGAGGACTGTCGATGCCCAGTATTATTACCCCTGTTCGGTGTATTTGCGAGAAGGGGGCTCACCTTTGGGGGAACTCAGCGATTCACCGCAGATCCAATATCAGAAGACCGCCCGCTTTGTACGCGAAGAAAACTGCCTGAGTGACCCCATTTGCCAAAAATACTGCCTGCACTGCACGCGGGAGTTTAACCAGTTGGCCAATGCTGCACTTACCTAAAACCCCCACCCCTTTCTTGATTGTGACCCCCCTGGGTTTGGCTTACCAGGGTTTGGCTCACCTTTTTGCCCAAGCGGGAATTGTGCCGCTTAAAAAAGTCAAAATCCGAGATTGGAGCCATTTGTCGAATCATTTGCGGGGGGCCTTGCCCCAGGCCCGGCAAGAGGCTTTTTTGCGGGTGTGGTTGAACCATTTTCCAGCTGACCAAGCACAAATCTGGTTGCTTGACGACAGGGTTTATGCCCAAGCACTGAGGTGCAAAGCGCAGTTGCGCGGCCAGTTACCGCAACTTACCTTTTGTTTGGTTCCCGCTTCGCGCCAGGCGGTTCATCAGCTTTACCCTTTTCACTTGCCAGAGCCCGATGAGCTTCACTTGCATTATGCCCGCTTGCGGTCTTTTCAGACTGAATTGAATCAAACCAAAGGGCAGTATCAAAAATCTCCACAACTTTTGTGCTGAAATTTTGGTTTTTTCTGTTTAAAAGTTGTTGGAAAAGTATTTCAGCCAAATCTACAGGTAGCCAGCCGAGAAAGCCTGATCTAGAATCGCACGGCCCATAAATGGGAGCCCTTGCTCTTGTGGGCCACCCAGCAGGGACATTTCTGTCTAGTTCAGCTGCTCATCGCAGAAGGCGCTGATCCCAATTCCAAGTCTGAGGACAACAAAAGCCTTTTGATGGGAAGCCTCGGAGAAAGGGGAACTGGATCTCGTTAAACTGCTGCTTGAAAAAGAGGCTGCCCCCCACAAGAAGAACCTCGCGGGTAAAACAGCCCTGGACTTTACGCGTGAGCAAGGCAATTCCGCGTTGATTGATATACTGAAAAAATCTGACTGAGTTGAGCGAACCACAAAATGAGCAAAATGAACACGTCCGGGTAAATTTTGATTTGCCCGGACGACGTTTTCAGCTCACAGTTTAGGGTTTTGGCAAGGCAGCTATGATGGCACTTATAGAACTTGCGCTATTAGTGAAATCACCAGAAACTCTGTTTAGAAACCGCGTTTCCTTTTCGCGAATATCATCTTCATTGGAAGCATTATCGAGCGCAACTTTTATATCTGCAATCGTCGCTCGATAACTTGCTCCATTCAAGCTAAAAGCAGTAGTCTTATTCCAGGGAGCACCTGCCACGGTTGCATTTGCTGCAGACAACGTGTTTGCCAAACTATCTACAGTGCTGCCCAAAGAGTTCAAATAATCCACGATATCTCTCGCATGGTCTCTGGGGTTTTGTTTATAATTGGGTTCTATCTTGCCTCTCACACTGCTTGCGAGGTTGGTTAATCCGTCTCTGACCCCACCGAGTTGAGTGCTGTAAGCCGCAATTTCCGCAATCAATTTTTCTATTGCAGCCTTAGCGTCTGTCGCAGACTTGTTCGCTTTGTCAGCCCAGGTTTGTGAAGTCGTTGCCGTATTTAAAAGAATTTTATCTTCTGGGGCCGCATCTGATGCGAGTTTGGCATCAAATGCGGCCTTATTCGCTGCCTCGGCAGCGGTTTTTGCCTGCTCAGCAAATACCAATGCTTCTTGTGGGGTTGTTGCTTTTAGTGCCGATTCAAGGGCTTTTTGTGCATTAAGAGCCGCAGTATTTGCAGCAGAGACTTCCCCAACGGAAACCGCAATGGTCTTGCTCACCATCAAATTATCGACAAATGTAGCGAAGATATTTGCCTGACCCAACTTTAGCGCTGTGACCATACCCTTTTCGTCAACAGAAACCACTTGAGGATTGCTGCTGACCCAAGAGACTCTGTTGCTTGAAGTCCCTGTGGCAAACTTAACGGTGGCAGTCAATTGTCTGGTCTCTGTCGGGTTCAATGTTTCAGATGTACTGCTCAGATCCATCTCAGGTAATTTGAAATTCGCATTCGCAGGCAGTTTTTCAACCACACTTCCTCTGTCGGTTTGCAAGATCAAGGTGATCGCATTCTTTGTCATGCGCGTTAAGACCTGTGTTGTCTCTGCAGTGGTAATGTCTGTACAATTAGCCAAAATGAGCTTTTCTTGTGCAACTTGAGCTCCACTCGCTAAAAAGCTGACAATCTTTGCAGAATTCACCCCAAAGTCTGCTTTCCATTTAACTTTAAAGGTAATCTCTCCGGTCGATGTATCTTCTTTGACAGAGGATTCAAAGCCGATTCCCCCCTTGATCGTCGCTATACAATCATTGAAGTTTTTCTGCGATGCGGGATTCCCAACCCGCGAAGAGATGGCTGTCGCTTCACTTTGGGAAAATTTGGAATACCGCTCTTTTTTGCTTGCTGTGGACTCATTTCTGCTGTAATTACCACAGTTTTTTGTGTGAATATCTTTAAAATCAAGAGATAATCTATTGGTATTTGTGTTGGTGTTATTATTTGTATTTGTATTTTCGTTATGATTTACTGCACCAACAGGTGTAATGACAGCGGTGTTTACATTTTCATTTACATTGTTATTCACATTTGTGTTTACATTTTCGTTTTGAAACGTGGTTGACTCATCAATGGTCTCATTACAAAAAGTATCCACAACAGCAATCTGGGCCGCAACTGAGCTGCCTTCACTCTCTGTGATGTCTTTATAATATTGGCTTTGTGAACTAAATTGATCGGAGAGATTGCCTTCATAGGCCTTGAGACAAGCCTCATAGCCACCCACATCTGCCAGAATTCGGTAGTTTGGAGCCCCCATGGTTGTAAAACTGGCTGCTGATTTAATTCCCGTACTATTGCACCCTTGAGCGACAATCGGATTTGGTCTGGGTGGTACAGGAACCGGGCTGGGTGGTAGCTGATCTGGGCGGTTAGGATCTTTGACGAGATTTGCAGGATCTTTGACTGGAGGTAAAGGATCTCCTCCACCGCCTCCAAGCGTAAAGGAACCAGAACACGATGCCAACAGTGCCACAACCACGAGTGAAAGTGTGACCGATTTCATTTGTTTCTTATTTTTCATTGTTAACCAAAATCCTTAACTTCATAATTTTTGCTCAGCTTAATAGTCTAGCTTAAGAGGACTTGACAATTTTGTCCAACAACTTTTAGGCGGAAAATTGGATTAAAAGTTGTTGGACAAATGCGGTAAATCACATTATGCTGTGAGTATTTCAATTCTTAACCAATTTGTCATCTTCTTGGATATGAAGAATTTGACCCTTGGTGCTAACCCTCAGATTTTTGGAGTTAAACATGATCAAACATTTTCCTTTGCTTTCAGCAATTTCATTGACTTGCTTGGCCTTCTCAGCTTGTGATACCCCCACCAACAAAATCAACAATGTCAACCAAGATTCTTCGACAAACACAACCACAGCCCCCGTAAGCACCGGTTCAGGAAGTCAAACGGTCAATACGGGTTCTGGCAGTAGTACCACAACCACGGATAATTCCACCAAAACTGATAATTCCACAACGACTACTAAAACCACCACAACGGATAACTCTACTACGACGGATAACTCCACTACGATTGGCTCACAAGTCAATCCAACCATAACAAACCCCAGTGGTGACGTTGTAATTCCAGTGAATACGGGTACAGGTCCGCAAATCGTAAATACGGGCCCAGGTCCGCAGATCACTGGTCCTACTACCATTAATAATTTAGCGCCAAGCCCTACACCCACCCCGGTCCCAACAGCAACCCCGATTCCAGGGGTGCCTGGGGGATTGGCCGCCAGCGATATTACAACCCAAAGTTTCACATTTAAATGGGATGCAGTGGCTGGGGCAACTAAATATAAGGTCTTTCAAGATGGGATTTTGGTTGCAGATAACCTCGGTAGCACCAGTTTTAATGTGGTGGGTTTGGCGCACAGTAAACAGTATTCAATGCAAGTGAGTGCCTTCAACCTCGGGGGTGAATCGGCAAAATCCACCGAAATAAAAGTCACCACCCTCACTCCCATTCCCGTTCCCGATGCGCCCACGGGCTTGAGCAGCAGTGCTTTAACTGAGACTGGGTTTACACTGAATTGGAACGCCGTAACTGGTGCCACCAGTTATAAAATATACAAAGATGGCATTTCGCTTTTTGAGAATCTGACCATAACCAGCAAAAACATTACCGATCTAACATCGGGAACTGCTTACAATATTCAAGTCAGTGCCCTGAATGCATCCGGTGAATCAGTCAAATCGTCTGGATTAAGCGTTACACCCGCTGTGACTTTTTCTGGGACCATTGTTTACCTTAAAAACAACGATATTTATATGATGAAAGGCAGCAATGCCAATCCTGTACAACTTACCAATACAGGGTCAGAGGGGGGTAGGGCAAAAGGGGTTCCCCGTTTAAATTATGATGGAACCCGTGTGATTTGGACCCGTGAAAGTTATGGTGGCGCTAGTCAAGGGTATGATATTCACTCTGTAGACACGGGCGCACCCAATATCATTAAAAACTACAATTTGGGCAGTGCTCAGGCGGCCGTTTGGTCTCCCACCTTTACCCATGATGGGTCTATTGTGTTTAATGCTGTTGATCCCACCGGAA
>JBFWRL010000048.1:0-33158 GCA_050248915.1 Candidatus Sericytochromatia bacterium | reverse complement strand
GGGCAGAACTCCGCTTGCGCCTGACCCTCGACCGCTTGCGCGAACTGGGCCATATCTCCCCCGTGGAGTATGTGCAAGCCCTCAAAATCAAACCCAAATTGGCGGGTCTCATAGCGGGCAGCATGAAATACCCCTATTTCACCAGTTATGTGCTGGCCCTGCTCAAACAAAACTACGCCGACAGCAAATCCTACCGCCAAGGCCTGCGCATTTACACCACCATCAACTCCCAATGGCAGGAGCAGGCCGAAAAAGCGCTCAAAGAGCATATTTCCCAGCTCAAACGCCTGAACGTCGAACAAGCCGCTCTGGTGGGGATAGATCCCCAGACCGGCTTTGTCAAAGCCATGGTTGGGGGCCGCAATTATACCGAAAGCCAGTTCAACCGCGCCTGGCAGGCCCAGCGTCAACCCGGATCCTCGTTTAAGCCCTTTGTCTATCTCACGGCCTTTGCCCGTGGCTATTCCCCAGGCCATGTTGAAATCGACGAGCCGATTCAATACCGCTTTGGCAATTATATCTGGAAACCCAAAAATTACGGCGGCGGCTTCAGCGGGGCCATGACTTTGCAGCGGGCCCTGGAGACCTCGGTCAATATTATTGCGGTCAAACTCGGCGACAAAGTGGGCAATGGCAATGTGATCGAAACCGCCCACCGCCTGGGCATCCGCTCCTCGATGCGCAATGTGCTCTCCCTGCCTTTGGGGGCCAGTGAGGTCAATCCCCTGGAAATGGCCAATGCCTATAGCACAATCGCGCGCGGCGGACGCTATCTCGAACCCACGCCAATTCTGCGCATCGAAGATCGCTATGGCAATGTGCTCGAAGACAATGCCCAACGCCAAGCAGAGCCTGTTTTTAGCCCCGAGGCCAGCTACCAGCTGATCAAGGTGATGAAAGGCGTGATTCTGCGTGGCACCGCTCCCGCTGCGAATATAGGCCGACCCGTAGCAGGCAAAACCGGGACCACCAGCGACCACCGGGATGCTTGGTTTGTGGGTTTTACCCCCCAATTGTGTACCGCTGTTTGGATTGGCAACGACACCCCCACCCGCATGTACGGCGGGGCAACCGGCGGGACCATGGCAGCCACACTCTGGGCGCGCTTCATGCGCTCGGCCCACCAAGGCCTGCCCATCAAAGACTTTGAAGGGGCCGCCAAAGGCTACCCTGCGTTGGTGGCACGGGTGGTCGAGAAGAAGGTCGCTGAAGATGGCAGCGAAACAGAGGGCCGCTATGAGCGTCTCAATGCGAGCAAATACGACAAACAGCCAGATAGCCGCTTAGACATGGATGAGTTGCCGGTTTCTCTTGATGAAATGGTCCCCATTTCGGGGGCCCCTGCCCGCGATCCCCAAAGTGGTGGACCTGCAGGCAGTTCCGCCAATATGGATCTCAGTCAGGTGGTTCCGGGTCAAAACCAGCCCCTGATCGAATCGCCCCCCTCGCGGGCCCCGACCAGCAAAAAAAATACCCAGGTGATCAATGAACTCGATCAATTGATCAAAGAGCTGGAAAAAATGGAAGCCCCACCCTCGGCACCAGAATAATGCTTCAATCGGGTGCAGTGGTGCTCAATTCGTAAATCAGGCCCAAGAATCTGAAAAACAGCCCAAAGATAAACAGTGCAGCAGAGACCGGAGCAAAATAGCCCAGGTATTGCTCCCCTTCTTTGAGTTTGGACTGGGCAATCTCAAACGGCGTGACAGGAGAGGGCATGGGGGTGGGTGCGTGGGTCGGTAAGGTCAGTGTGGGCTGATCAAAACTGGGCACAGGCTCCAGAATCAGACCATCGGCACAGCCCACCAAAACGAAACACAACAAAAGCAGCAAAATTCCCCTATAAAGCAAAATTTGCCGCAGCCAAAAATTAAAACAGAGTTTCAAGATAAAGCGCTCTCCTGCACTATGTTAACCGCCAGACTCAAAAAAGAGAATCAGTTGTGCTAGGATGTAGCATAACAATTCCAATCCCTGCAGGAGATTTGTCTATGAGTGGGGTTCATCTGCCTGAACCTGTGCTCCAGGCCCTGCAATCCAAAGCAGAAAGCCTGGGCCTGGATCTAATTGATTATTTAAATATGCTCCAGACCACGTTGGAGTTGTTTCAGCCTGAAAACACACCCGCGGTTGAACCCTTTACCGACAATGCCTTTATCCTGACTTTGAATGAAACGCTTGCAGCCCAGGCCTTCTTTTTAAAGCACGAAACATTGGGGGATTGAGACCTTTGCGCTATTTGACTTTGCCTGAACTCTTGTCTGTCAATTGGCATGTGGCCGCACAGCGAAAAGGGCCCTTTGGTTTGCTCTCGCGCTCAGGATTAGAAGAAGCCCTGGCCCGCCCCCAAACCCGCATAGACGATTACGAGCCCTTTGCAACCCTGTCTGAAAAAGCCGCAGTGCTGATGGACAGTCTGATGAAAAACCGCCCTTTTTTATCGGGCAATGTGTTGACCGCCCTTTTGGCTGCCGATCTCATGTTGCGCTTAAACGGAGTGGCTTTCCAAACCTTAGAAGAAGATTTGGAACAGGTGCAATCCATTTCACTTTTGCAAATGACCATTCCCCAGATCGCCGACTGGATTCAGTTGCGTTCGCACTCGCAGGCCTAAGATGACCTGTAGTATACTGGGATTCAGAGTGCTCATTTGGACAGGCGCACAGACTGGCGTGAGAAGAGTATGAAAAGCGTATGACAACAACGGCAACAAGTCGAATTGGGTTTGGTGGCAGCGGCTTTGGCCCTGAGTATATCTCCAAACGCAAACGCAGCGTTGAACAACACGAAGACCGACAGGGTTCAGGTACTGACCAGGGGCTGGGCAGACGCAGCCCCCAAGAGGAATTTGAGGTCTTTTTGTTTACCGTCAAAGACCCTGTGCGTTCGGCCTTGAGCCAATTGATGCAGGTTCTGCGCTCAGCAGTGATCGACAATCCCGGTCAACGCGAAGATTCGCTTGAAATTGTCTCGGGCCCCTTGGGATATACTTCGATGAAAGCCGTCCGTCCTGTGGCCTTTGTTCCCACCCGCTCCGTCTTTAAACCCGTACTGCGCTAAAGGCGTGAGTGCTAGAAAAACGTGTTAAAACGCTTTGAAAATCGCTCTGATTGAAGCCCCCACCAGCCAACCTCTGAACGCGTTTCGCTGGGAAGATGTCTATTTCCCCGAAACGCCCTTTCCGATTTGTGATTACCTCAATGACAAACAGAACGAGTTGCGGGTCTGGGACCTGGAGAGTGACGCCCCCGCCGATGGCAAAAAGCTGATTCAAGAGCTGCAAAGTTTTCAGCCTGTGGTGATCGGCATCAACGACCGCCAAACCACCCATGGGCTGGTGATGGAACGCCTGATCAAACAGATGTTTCCGCGGGCCTTGGTCTTTTTCAGCCCCACGCAAATGACCCCCCAAGAATTGCTCGACAAAGCCAATCAAAATGCCTTTAGCCTGCGCCACCGCACCAAACCGATGGCGGGCAAAGTGCGTCTGCGCCGCACCTGGGAAGACGACGAACTCTTTGCGGTACTGCCTGCGGCACTGCAACCCCAAGCTTATGCCCTGGAAGCTGAATTTTTGCAAAAATACAGCTTACATGACTGGAAACAATACCTGCCCGACACCGCTTACCGCCGCAATCTGTATATGCTCGAAATCCTCGAAGAGAGCCTGCCTGCCCATTTGCCTCTCTGGGAACAGCGGGTCTTGCGGATTCTCGATGTGGGAGCCGGAGATTGGTGTTATGCCCCTGCGATTTACCAATTTTTTCGCTATGCCCACAGCGAAGTGCCACGCAAGGTCTATCTGACAGGCGTCGAACTCGACCCCTATCGGATTGACGACGAAGGGTATAGCCGCGTGGATTATGCCCTGTCTTATATCGACCCCGTGGCCTCCCAATGCCGCTACCTGATTCAAGACATCGGGGATTATTCTCCCGAATTGCCTTACCATGCCATTTTGCAGTTTTTACCCCTGGTGCTCGAAGCCGCCCACCTCTTTTGGGGCCTGCCGTTGAAGTTTTACCACCCCCAACAATCTTTGCACCATTTGCTCGAACTTCTCTCTCCCGAAGGTGCCATGCTGGCGGCCAACGAAATCCCCCCCGAATTTGAGCGCCAATTGCAATTGTGGCAAGCCGAAGGCCAAACACCTTATCTGGAAGGGGCCTTTTATTCCCGTTTTCGCCAAGCCCTGACAGGTTTTGTCTCAGCCATCAGCAAAGCCCCATGAAACCTTTTTTTGAGATGTGCGTCTTAAGGCTCATGCATCTGGATTTAAGCAAAAACAGATGGCCCTTTTGAACCTTTGAAAAAATTTGTTACCCTGAATCAAGAACAACGAAATGAACGAAAGAAGGATCCCTCCATGGTTCTGAAAAACACCCTGTCCAAAGTCACCTTGCTCTCTTCTGCTGCCGCCCTGCTTGCCCTGGCTGCCTGCGGCCCCGCTCCCGTCACCCCAGGTCAGCCCACCACCGGAAAACTCAATGCTGTTTCTGTCAGCGAACTGTCCAAAGGTGGAACCGACTCCAAGACCAGCGTTTACCTCTCTTGGGAAGGCGTTTCCTCTGGTGCTACCACGATTAAATTTTTCCGCCGGGAATCCACCCAAAGCGCAGATCAGGTCACCAATATCACCACCCTCGACAACAAAGGTCAAACCACCTTTACCGACGAAGATCCCAGCCTGACTGCTGGCAAAACCTATATCTACAATCTGCGCGGCGACAACGCCAACGCCATCCCCATGGTCAGCGCCGAAAGCAAAGCCCTGGAAGTGATCTCCGCCAACGATATCAACGGCTTTAAACTGCTCAAACCCGCTCAGAACGATGCCATCCTCAAAGATCCCCTGGGTCAGGGTGTGGAATTTGAATGGGAAGATGCCGGCACCAATCTCTACCATGTTCAGGTTTCTGATCTCAGTGGAACCGTGCTCTGGGGCGCGATTACCAAAAATACCAAAATTTCTTATGGTACCCGCTCGGGTTCCGACAAATTGGGTGGCGTCAACACCGCTCAAGACCCCAAATTGGTGGTCCCCTTGGCCCTCACCAATCGCCTTAAAATTACCAGTTCAGCCCCGAGCAGCAGCCGCAATGAATTGCTGTTCAAAGGCATTGGCACCAACACCCAGTATCGGATTCAGGTCAGTGCGATTCGCACCACCCCCAATATCGGAGACCTGGCTGGCGCTAGCGCAATTGCGATGCGTCCCGCTGAAGAAATCCGCTTTATTGCTCAATAAACCCGCTTGGCCGGTCTGACCGGCCAAACAAAAGAACTTTAAAAGGACCGCTTTCGGGCGGTTCTTTTTTTTGATGTTATGATAAAGCAAAACCTATTTAAGCAACAGACAAAAACAATGATTCCCGCTGCCTATTTTGAACAAACGGGCCTGCTTAAAGCCTACCCTGGCTTTCTCTGCCCCCAAACATGCACAGATTTAATTAAGCTGATGCAAACCTGTCCCAGTGAAGCCGCAGAGGTCTTGCGCGAGCCTGTACCGGGCCAGAAAATGCGCAGCACCCGCGATGTGATTGTGCCCCCCAAAACCCAATCTCACTTGGCAAGTCAATTGTTGGCAAAATTGCCCGAACTCAATCTGCACTTTGGCTGCAAAGCGGAGAAAATCCAGCTTTTGCAGTTTTTGCGCTATCTGCCTGGGGATTATTTTTTACCGCATCAGGATTGGTATGCCAATGACAAACCTGAAATCGCTCCCCGCCAAATTTCTTTTGTCTTGTTTTTGAATACCCCACCTGCGTATGCTGGGGGCGAACTGGTTTTTTATTTGCCCCACAAAGCCCTGGGGAAGTCAATTGGTATGGCGATTCAGCCTGAAACAGGTCTGTTAATCAGCTTTCCTCCCCAAACCGTTCACGAAGTACGCAAAGTGCTCAGCGGAGAGCGTTTGACCTTGGCCGGCTGGTTTCACTGAGCTTTCAAAGATTAAGAAAGCACTTATTTTTGTTTATCTTTACAATAAAGCACCTGCGACATTCCTCTGCAAAACCAAAAAAAATTTGAGCGGAGATCAGCCTTTGAGATTCTTTTTCAAAAGCAGATAAAAAGATCTGTTTTTAATTCCGAGTATCTTGTCTGCTTTTGTTTCAAATGGTAGCATGAAGATATACGTACAAAGTGACCAAGCGGGTATCCTATGAAAATTTCTGCCGTTGAAGAATACGGTCTGCGTTGTCTGCTCCAATTGGCGCGCAGTCGGTCTGATGAACTGCTCTCCGCTGAAGATATTGCCGAAAAAGAAGGCCTCTCGGTGGCTTATATCGAAAAAATTCTGGCCCAATTGCGCAAGGTCGGCCTGGTGCGCAGTGTGCGAGGCATGTACGGCGGCTATCAATTGGTGCGCTCCCCCGAATTGATTACCGTGGGTGAGCTCGTGCGTGCTGTGGATGGCGACTTTTTTACAGATATTTGCCAACATTTTTCTGGCAATCAAAACGCCTGTATCCACAGCGGAGGCTGCAGCGTGCGCCCCGTCTGGCTGATGGTGGCTCGCCATCTCTACCGCATTTTGGATCACCTGACCTTGGCCGATCTGCTCAACGAAGAAGGCAATCTGGAAAAGCAGCTCTTCTCTGAATTCCCCCTGCCTTTACAAATGGCCCGCTAGACAAGATTATGTTCAAACCCAATGAGGACCCAACGAGGACAATATGCAAACCCAAATGACCCCAACCATCGAAATCCGCAATTTACACGCCAATGTGGGCGACAAACCCATTCTCAAAGGTGTCAACCTGACCGTCTACCCCGGTGAAATCCATGCCCTGATGGGCCCCAATGGCTCCGGCAAAAGTACCCTCTCCCATGTGTTGATGGGTCACCCCAATTACACCATCACCCGGGGTGAGGTCTTTTTTAAGGGCCAAAACCTGCTGGAAATGTCGCCTGATGAGCGGGCCCGTGCCGGTATGTTTTTGGCTTTTCAATACCCAATGGTAATTCCGGGGGTGAAGGTCTTTCAGTTTCTGCGCAATATGCTCAAAGCCCGCAAAGGCGGCGATGTCTCAGTCAAAGAGTTTCGCCAGGTGCTGCAAGAAAAAATGAAGCTTTTGAATATGCGTGAAGAATTTGTCAAACGTTACCTCAACGAAGGTTTTTCTGGCGGCGAGAAAAAACGCCATGAAATTCTCCAGATGGCACTCTTGCAGCCCGATTTGGCCATTCTCGACGAAACCGACTCCGGGCTCGATATCGACGCCCTGAAAACGGTCTGCGAAGGCATCAATGCCGTTGCAGCCAGCCACAGCGCCATGGGAATTTTGATTATCACCCACTACCAACGCATGTTGAACTATATCGAACCCCAGTTTATCCATATCCTGTTTGAAGGCCAGATCGTCAAATCGGGCGGCAAAGAGTTGGCTCTGGAGCTGGAAGCCCACGGCTACGAACAGATTGAAAACGAATTCCGCGCGGCTTTGGCCGTTTAAGGAGCAAAAAAAATGGCAACACTTACCAATCAGGCCCTCGAAAACCCCGAAATTCTCAGCGGCAAAGACAAAACCCGCGCCGAGTTGGAGGATCTCAACAAAGATTATAAATATGGCTTTCACGATCCCGAAGACAAATATGTCTTTAAATCCGAAAAAGGCCTGACCGAAGACATCGTGCGCCGGATTTCGGCCATGAAAAACGAGCCCGAATGGATGCTCGACTTTCGCTTGAAAGGCCTGCGCCTGTTTAACGAAAAACCCATGCCGACCTGGGGCAATAGCGAATTGCTGAATGAAATCGACTTTGGCAATATCCACTATTATGTGCGCTCCTCTGAGCGCTCCGAAAACAATTGGGACGAAGTGCCTGAGTATATTCGCGAGACCTTTGATCGCCTCGGCATTCCCGAAGCTGAGCAAAAGTTCTTGGCAGGGGTGACCGCCCAGTATGAGTCCGAAGTGGTCTACCACAGCGTACGCGAAGACCTGGAAAAACAGGGTGTGCTGTTTATGGACATGGACACCGGCCTGCGTGAACATCCGGAGATTATCAAAAAATACCTGGGCACGATTATTCCCACCGGCGACAATAAATTTTCGGCCCTCAACTCTGCAGTCTGGAGCGGTGGCAGCTTTATTTATGTGCCCAAAGGCGTCAAAGTTGCGATCCCGCTGCAGGCCTATTTCCGCATCAATACCGAAAATATGGGCCAATTCGAGCGCACCTTGATCATTGCCGACGAAGACAGCTCTGTGCATTATATCGAGGGCTGCACGGCCCCGATTTACAGCACCGACTCGCTGCACTCGGCGGTGGTCGAGCTGATCGCCATGAAAGGCGCCAAAATCCGCTATACCACCATTCAGAACTGGTCGAACAATGTCTTTAACCTCGTGACCAAACGCGCCATTGCCCACGAAAACGCCACCGTTGAATGGGTCGACGGCAACCTCGGCTCAAAACTGACGATGAAATACCCGGCTGTCTGGCTCAAAGGCGAAGGCGCCAAAGGGGAGATTCTCTCGATTGCCTGGGCCGGCAAAGGCCAGCACCAAGACGCGGGCGCCAAGATTCTGCATTTGGCCCCCAATACCTCTTCGGTGATCACCTCAAAGTCGATCAGCAAAAACGGGGGTCGCACCACTTACCGCGGTCTGATCAAAGTTCTGCCCGGCTGTCACGGGGTCAAGTCCAATGTGCGCTGTGACGCTCTGATGTTGGATGAACTCTCGCGTTCGGACACCTATCCGACCATGCAGATCGACGAAGATCAGGCCCAGATCAACCACGAAGCCACCGTCAGCAAAATCAGCGACGAACAGCTCTTTTACCTGATGAGTCGCGGTTTGACCGAGGACGACGCCCGTCTGATGATCGTGAATGGCTTTATTGAAGAGTTCACCAAAGAGCTTCCGATGGAATATTCCGTTGAGCTGAACAAGCTAATCCAGCTTGAAATGGAAGGGTCGATTGGGTAAACACCATGTCAGAAACCACTTCCCCCGAAACCCGTTTGGCTCCGGATTTTCGCAGCCATTACCGCTCAGACTTTTTGCATCAACCCGCTGAACCCGAATGGGCCGGTGCGTTGCGCACCCAAGCCTGGGACCATTACCAAAATCTGCCCGAACCTCTGCCTGTGCAGCGCACCCTGCGCCGCATTCCCCTGCTGGATGACGCCAGTTTAAACGCTGCAATTGGCCAACCTGTGGACTCGGCCTTCTACAGCAAGCGCCGCGAAAGCTGGGGCACACTGGCCGCCTGGGGCGAACTCAGCAATGCCCAAGAAATGACCGTGGTCTTGCCCGCTGAACTCAGCGAAAAAGGCCTGATCTTTTGCTCTTTGGCCGAAGCCCTGGAAAAACACAGCGACAAGATCCTGCCCCACCTTGATCACATTTTGCCTGCAGAGAAAAACCGCGAAGCGGCCTTAAATCTGGCCTATTGGCAGAATGGCTTCTTTGTCTATGTTCCGCGCAATCTGCAGATCGCCGAACCGCTGTATTTATTGCAAAGCCTGAACCAGGGTCAACAGGCCCTGTTTACCCGCTCGCTGATTGTGCTCGAACAGGGTGCCATGGCCGCAGTGGTCTGTGATTTTGCCGCTGAGAGCCAATCTGCAGCCAGCCTGAGCCATGATGTCTTGGAAATTGCCCTGGCAGATGCCTCAGAGCTGAAATTGGTGCATTTGCAAAATTGGGGCCAAGAAGTCCATGCCCACAGCTATACCCAAACCCAATTGGGCCGCGATGCGCGTTTGACCCAGTTCAACCTCTCTTTGGGTGGGTCTTACCACTACGCCCAGAGCCAGACGCTGCTGCAAGACAAAGGCAGTGAGTCGCTGTTCTTGGGCCTGAATATTGGCGGTGGGCAACAGCATTTTCGCCAACAGACCCTGCAAGACCACCGCAGCCCCCACACCCAGAGCGATCTGGTCTATCACAGTGTCTTAAAAGACGAAGCTTATGCCTTTTTTAATGGCCTGATCTATGTCGATCCCCTGGCCCAAAAAAGTGAAAGTGGCCAGGTCAGTAAAAGCCTCTTGCTCAGCGACAAAGCCCGTGCGGATGCCATTCCCAACCTCGAGATTTTGGCTGACGATGTGCAATCTGGGCACGGTGCCGCGATTGGCTCGCTCGATCCGGAGCAGCGTTTTTACCTGATGAGCCGGGGCTTTGATCGCCAGACGGCAGACACCTTGCTGGTGGAAGGTTTTATGGAAGAGGTGCTGCTGCGCTTTCCCCATGCAGACCTGCAGCGCCAAGTGGCCGCCCATCTCTCTCTGCATTTGCTGAGTGAAAGTGACGAACGGAGCGAAGCATGATCGTCAAGGCCGAAGCCCCGGTGCAGCTGGATCTGGATGCGATCCGGGCAGATTTCCCGATTTTAAAACAGCGTGTGAATGGCGAGCCGCTGATCTATCTCGACAACGCCGCCACCACCCACAAGCCCCAAGGGGTGATCGACTCTCTGGTGCGCTATTACAGCGAACAAAACGCCAATGTTCACAGAGGGGTGCACACCCTCAGCCAACAGGCCACCGATGCTTTTGAGGCTGTGCGCGAACAGGTTGCGGGGTTTATCCACGCCCCCACTTCGCGCAGTGTGATCTTCACCCGTGGCACGACCGAAGCGGTCAACCTTGTGGCGTATGCCTGGGGTGAAGCTGAGATCCAGGCGGGGGACGTGATCGTGAGTTCGGTCATGGAGCACCACTCCAATTTGGTGCCCTGGCAGCGCCTGGCCCAAAAACAAGGCGCAGAATTGCGTCTGATTCCCCTTTCTGAAGATGGCCAGCTCGATCTCGAAGCCGCAGCCAGATTGATCGACAGCCGCACCAAATTGGTGGCCATTACCCAGATGTCGAACGTGCTTGGCACCCTCAACGATATCCCTGCACTGGCCAAAATGGCCCATGCCGTGGGCGCCAAACTCTTTGTCGATGGGGCCCAGAGTGTGCCCCATCTGCCCGTCGACGTTCAGGCCCTGGACTGTGACTTTTTGGCCTTTTCGGCCCATAAAATGGCGGGCCCAACAGGCATCGGCGTTTTGTGGGGACGCGAAGAAATCCTCGCGGCAATGCCCCCTTTTCACGGCGGCGGCGCGATGATCAAAGAGGTTTTCGAGACCTATTCAACCTTTGGCGACTTGCCTTACCGCTTTGAAGCGGGCACACCGCATATCGAAGGCGTCTTGGGCCTGGGCGCAGCCCTGGACTATTTGCAGAACCTGGGCATGGACAAGCTGCACAGGTACGAAACTGAATTAACCGCTTATGCTCTGGAACAATTGCAAAAGATTGAAGGGCTGCAGATCTATGGCCCGCTCAAGGCCGAGCAACGTGGCGGCATTTTGGCCTTTAATTTGGCTGGTATTCATCCCACAGATTTGGGGGCCTTGCTCGATCAGCAGGGCATTGCCATCCGCACCGGCCACCACTGCTGCCAGCCGCTGATGCGCCGCTTTGGCGTGACAGGTATGGCCCGCGCCAGCCTCTATCTTTACAATACCCGCTCCGAAGTTGACGCTTTGATCAGCGGCATTCAACGCGCCCAACGCATTTTTGCGCGGGCCTCAAAAAAATAGCATCCTGTGAGTGATTCCGATGAAATCTTTAACCCCCACGACTGAGGTATTTTTAAAAATGGCAGAGACACAAACCGAACCCCTAGAAACCCTGGCACCTGTAGCAGAGGCTGCCATTGCCACAGAAGTGGCCCCAGATAACCTTTCTGAAGCGACCCCAGAAACCCCGGCCACCCCTTTAACCCCACCCGATGAAGAGAGCGTGCGCAATGCCCTCTGCCAGGTGATTGACCCCGAATTACACATGAATATTGTTGAATTGGGTCTGATCTACAGCGTGACCCTCGACCCATCCACGCCACCGCCGTCGATTGATGTGGAAATGACCCTGACCTCCCCCGGCTGCCCTTATGGCCCGATGATCATGAGCCAGGTGCCTTTGGTCTTGAAAAAAACCTTTGGAGAGAGCATTGGCGAAGTCGAAGTGCATTTGACCTTTGCCCCGCCCTGGGATCCCGCCACAATGGCCTCAGAAGATGTAAAATTCGAATTGGGTATTTTTTAAACCCAGGCCGATTTTTTGAAATTAGTTGAAAACATTTTTAATCAGGGGGGTGGTTTCACCCCCTCCGGTTCTTTCAGGAGATAAACCATGAGTCAAGCATTACCCGGCATTCAACACGTGATTGCCATTTCCAGTGGCAAAGGTGGCGTGGGCAAATCCACCGTCAGCGTCAATCTGGCCCTGGCCCTGGCCCAGAAGGGCTTTCGTGTCGGTCTGGCCGATGTGGATATTTATGGCCCCAGCATTCCGACCCTGCTCGGCCTCGAAAAAGAACAGCCGCGCATGTTGAACCAGCAATTGGTGCCGATCACCTGCCACGATATCAAAGTCATGTCGATGGGTTTTTTGGTCGGCCAAGACACCCCCGCCATTTTACGCGGGCCGATGATCACCAAATTTATTCAGCAATTTGTCACCGGCGTGCTTTGGGGCGAATTGGACTATTTATTGCTCGATCTGCCCCCCGGCACCGGCGATGCCCAGCTTTCACTGGCCCAAACCGTGCCCCTGACCGGCGCCTTGGTGGTGACCACCCCTCAGGCTTTAAGCGTTAAAGTGGCCCTGCGCGGCTTGCGCATGTTTGAAAAGGTCAAAATCCCGATTCTGGGTGTGGTCGAAAACATGAGCGGCTGGGCCACCCCCAGCGGCGAGCCTTCGCCCTTTCGTGGTGGTCAGGCCCTGTCTGAAATTGCAGGTGTGAGCTTTTTGGGCCGGATTCCCATGGACCAAACTGTGGCCATCAGCGGTGACGAAAGCTCCCCATTGTTAATTGGCTACCCTGCCGCAGACGCTGTGCAGTCTTTCCGCGATCTGGCTTCGGCCCTGGTGGATCAGGTCAGTTTGATCGCCGGTGGCCCCACCCCCTTGGGCCAATTTCACTGGAATTTGATCTCCGACAGCGGCGCGCCTGCGCACCGCGAACCCGGTGAAACACCGGTTTTGGAACAGGCCGGTCCCCGCCGCTACGCCCAGGAAGAAGTCACGCCGGTTGGCCTGAAAAAAGCCGGTGAAAGTGGTCTGATCATTCAATGGGCCGATGGCAGCGACCACCAACTCGATTACCGCGGTCTGCGATTGGTTTGCCCCTGCGCAGTCTGCGTCGACGAAGACACCGGCGAGCGCAAATTGGTCCCAAGCATGGTGCCGTTGGATGTCAAAGCAGCTGCGATTGAATCGGTGGGTTCGTATGCCCTTAAAATCACCTGGAGCGATGGTCATTCAACGGGCCTCTATGCCTTTGAGCGCCTGCGCCAATTGGGTGAAGCCCGTGCCGTGGCTTTGGCCGGACATTCGGTGAATTAAGCCTTATGCATATTCCCTTAGACGCAAAGCTTTTGGAATTGGGCCAGGCCCGCGATCAAGCTTGGATTCAGGGCGATACCGCTGGGGCAGCGGTTCAAGAGCAGTTTTTGACCCGCTGGGTACACAAACACGGCCTTAAAACCGTCAGCAAGGTCTGTGCCTGTGTTTGGCGCTCAGGTGAAAATGGCCCCGAATTGCTGGCTTTTGACCACCCCACTGCAGGCAAGCAAATTGTCAAAGGCACATTGGAGCCCGGTGAAGATCTGGCTTTGGCTGTCTTGCGCGAGTTGGAAGAAGAGTCTGGTCTCAAACGCGAAAAAGCTGGGGAATATATTGGCCTGCTGCACCACGGTGGCGCAGGTGGCATTGCCTCGGGCGGGGCCTTTGAACACCAAATCTGGCATCTCTTTGCCATGCCAGCCCAGGGCGACGAAGCTCCCAATTGGAGCCATATCGCCGAGGGCAGTCTGGATGAAGCCGGTCTGGAATTTCGCTTCTTTTGGCAGCCGCTGCAGGGCCCCAAAGTCGGCTTTGCACCCGTTTTCTTGCGTGTAATGGCCCTGCTGGAGCACCATTTGCAAAACAGCCCCTCAGGCCACCCAGGCCACCCAGGCCACCCAGGCCACAGTGTCCCCTGAGCCCCTGCTCACAGACCCCAAACCGCGGCTGCAAGACCGTTTTGGCCGTGTAGCCAGCAAATTGCGGCTGTCTGTCACCGACCGCTGCAATCTGCGCTGCTTATACTGCATGCCCGCTGAGGGCCTGGCTTGGCAGCCCAAAACAGAGATCCTGAGCTTTGAAGAAATCCTCACCTTGGTGGGGATTTTTAGCCAATTGGGCATTGAGCAGATTCGCCTGACCGGCGGTGAGCCCCTCCTGCGCCAGGACCTGCCCCAATTGGTCGCCGCCCTGGGCCAATTGCCGCTGAAAAAAATCGCCCTGACCAGCAATGGCATTTTGCTGCCCGAGCTCATGCCCGCGCTGTATCGGGCCGGGCTGCGCAGCTTAAATATCTCCCTCGACTCGCTCCTGCCTGCGCGCTTTGCCCAGCTCACCCGGCGCGACGATTATGACCGGGTTCTGGCGGGTTTGGCGCATTTGGAGAGCTACCCAGATCTGGCGATCAAACTCAATGTGGTGGTGCTGCGCGGTTTTAACGCCGACGAAGCCCTGCCTTTTGCTGAATTGGCACGAGAAAAAGCTTGGAGTGTGCGCTTTATTGAATTTATGCCCCTGGGCAAAAGCGACGGCTGGCTGCCCGACGAGGTGGTGCCCGGTGAGACCTTGCGCCAAGAAATTGCTGCGGTCTATCCCCTGCTGCCGATTGAAGCGGCGGGGGCCAATCCCGCTTCACGTTGGCGTTTTGCCGATGGCGCGCCCGGTGAAATCGGCCTGATCAACTCCGTGAGTGAGCCCTTTTGCCAGAGTTGCAACCGCATTCGTTTAACCGCTGATGGCATGTTGCGCAATTGCCTCTTCTCGACCCAAGAACTCAACCTCAAAGCTCCGTTGCGGGAGGGCGCTTCGGCCGCTGAACTGAGCGCGTTGATCCTGAATTGGGTGGCGCAAAAAGAGGCCGGGCACCAGATCAACCAAGTGGGGTTTGAGCGGCCCCTGCGCAGCATGTCGCAAATTGGGGGCTAGTGCTGCCATTTCAGCGCAATTGAATCTTTTCCCGTATAATGAACAGATAAAATACAATTATTAATTAAACAGGTAAACGTTTCCATGACAAACAAAGGGTCTGTTTTACTTCTCGCTCTGCTTGCTTTAACGGCGTGTTCAAGTCCTGGGGTCACTCATTTATCTGCGCTTCAAAATCCCGCCAGTCTGAATGCCTCCACATTCAAAGCCAACAACGCGACGGATATGGCTTATTTGCAACACGTTGTTTCATCACTGGATCTCAACAAAGATGGCAAGATTGATGCCATCGAAGCCCCCATCCTGGTGGGCGGTAGAAATACCAATTATGTCTATAACAGTGATGGCTCTGCAATTTCTGGCTATTTACCGGTTGCTGGCAGAGAACTGCCCATCGCCACCATTATGGACATGATGAGCAAAGGGGCGGGTCTTTCGATTATGACCAGTAAAACCTCAGAAAAAAACAAAGACAGAATGATTGCCAATTTTATTGCTGCTGTAATGAAAGACCCGCAATTGCAAAGTGGTAAAATTTTAGGCTATGCCACAACCATTGGTTATTTTACGGGTAAAACAACCGTTGTTGTCAGAAGCATGGACAACTCCGTCTTAAACAGAGAAATAAAAGAGCAATTAGAGATTGGCAACGGAACGATCAATGGCGTTCCCTATCAATCAGGCAATGGCAGTATTACCTTGTTGCCCAATTTGGCCACGATTGATGGAAAATACAAAGCCAGATTGCGTTTTGGCTATTATGATTATTTTGAAAGCGGCTTTCAATTGATTGGGTATCACAAAATTGGTGATGCGGCAAAACTGATCGCTGAATAGACATTCATCACAAGCGAAACCTGACGTCTTTTTCGCGTTCACTCGGCGGCACCTCGCCTTTTTCGGCCCGGCTGCGGCAGGCCCGAATCCAGAGATTGGCCGTGTCTGACGGCACCGAGGTAAATTGTTCGCCGTGGCGGCGAATCACCTCGCCCTGATTGGCCAGCACCCAGAGATCCTGTTTGAGAATCAGTTTGCCAATTGGCGGGTAAAAGAGTTTGACCAGTGGGTTTAAAAACCCCATTTGCCAAGTCACGTGCACATAGACACGGGTCTCAAGCGCATCAATCGGCGAGCAGACCTGCCAGCCGATCATCTGGCGTTGGGGGCCAAAGCCATAAGCCACCTGCACAATCGAGGGCAGAATAAAACTGTCTTGGTGCACAATTTTGTCTTTGACCAGCAAGCGGCTCAAGAGGCTGCTCTTGTCTTGATCTTCGTCGATCTCGATTACCACACCGTTCTCTTGGGCCATCACGCGGGTGCGGGCCTCGTGACTGGCAGGCGTGCGAAAGAGCCCGCCGTGAATATAGCCTGTGTGGGCGCAGTCGATAAAATTTTCGACCACATTGGCCACGGAGTTGGGCACATCGGCCTGTAGCCGCCCCCAGCCCCAGCCCGCTTCGCTGTAATGGGGAAAGACAAAGGGGGTTTCGCTGGTTTCGGGGGCGCGATCGCCTGTCCAAACCCAGATATACCCCTGCTGCTCAAGAATTTGCAAGGGCTGAATATGGGCCCCTGGCGGGATTTTTTCGCCGCTGTTGAGCGAGGGAATAAAGACACAGTGGCCTTGGGCATCAAATTCCCAACCGTGATACGGGCATTGCAAGCCCCCGTTTTTGAGCTTGCCACGCGAGAGCTGTACGTTGCGGTGGGGACAGCGGTCAGGTAGCGCCACGGCCTCACCGGCCTGGGTCCGAAAGAGCACCAGACCATCGCCATGCAGGCGGCGGGCCAGGGGTTTGCCCGGTTTTAATTCGTGGCTCTCTGCGGCAATATACCAAGCGTTGCGCATGGAATGAACGGTGCTCCCGGTTGAAATTGAGGCACTGGATTCAGCCTGAGCGCTTTCCAAGCTCAGTGGTTGAGACTCCAGTCGTACTCCTGATATGATACCGCAAGCCGGGTGCCCTGTTCCAGCAGGAAGGCTTTGTCGTCGGGCGACTTGCGGTATTCCGCCAAAAAACGAATCAACGCCGCTTTGTCGCCAAAGTCTTTGCCATACCAATCCAGGATTTTGGAGAGGCTGAGTTTGTGCTTGGCGCGATCCAGCACAACATTGTCGCTGTTGACAAAGCTCGACGCCGCCAGTTTGAGCTGGTCTTCGATTTTTTCTTCTTGGTAGGTGCCAATCGGCGGGCAAGACTTAGAGCCACAGACCAAGGTAAAGTGAATCCGGGGTTCAAGCACAGGCAAAACATGGGCCGCGCGGGGATCCTTGCTGCCAAAGGGCCTGCGCGCAAAGAGGTGTTTTTTCTGATTGCCCCTCAAAATTCCATGTTCGATCTGATCGAGACTGAAGGTCTGATCGCCAATCTGGTAGGCCACATTTTCAAAGAAATGGGAGATCTCACGCACCGAATTGTTCACCCCCAATTCAACAATGCCATGGACGGTCAAGGCATTGTAGATATTGATCCAGAAGGCCAATTTGGCGGCTTGGCTCTGCAGCAAATTGAGATCAAAGCGCTGCAGCAGCGCAGCTGAGGCTTTGTAGTTTTCAAAGCCCTCTGAGCCTTTCATGGCGGCATAATTCACGCCTCCAGTTTCGAGATCGTAGAAATCGCCTTTGAGATTGTTGATCGCCTGTTTTAAATGCAAAGCCACCTGCTCAGGTTTGTCCTGGCCAGAGGGGGGCTGTTGATTGAGGAGATGGAGTGCCATGGGATGTCCTTTGCGGGTGTATTTGCAGTCTTGTTTGCAGCCCTATTTGAGCAGGGGGGCGATCACTTCAAAGCCCTGATTGGCTTTGTGAAATTCAATCAGGTTGAGGTGAAAACCGCGATTCATGCCAATCCGCACAAACCCTTTGTATTTGGTCAGGGTATCCAGCGAGCCCAAGAGGCCTTTGCGCGGTTCGACTGTGCGGGCGTAAAAGAGCTTGAGGGCTTCGGTATCGTAAGGGTTGGAAGAGATATACAACGCCCCGCCAATATCCCCGCTTTTGATCAATTGCTTTTTGACATTGATCACATTGTCGATAAAGGCATTGACGTCTTTTTCTGTGCCTGGGCCAAAACAGATCAGCGAGAGGACTTTTTTGTATTTTTCGCCTTTGACTTCGCCGTGGGCCACCAGATTAAAGCTGTGCATCTGGCCGTCTTCGCCCTGCAGGGCCTCTTCAAAGGCCAGGTATTCAATTGCCGGAATCCAGCTGTAGATGTATTTGAGCGTGGTTATGCTGCCTGTGGAATTGAGCAGGTAAAAATACTCGCGCAACATCCATTCACTGAAACGCAGGTGCAGAGACGACTCTGCCATGCTCTTGGCATCCACGCTCTGGCCCAGAATCGACAGCGATGGAGCCTGATCATATTTCAGTTGCAATTGTAGATTGCGTTTGGCCTCTTGTACGAGGTGAATCGGCACCTCTTCGCTGCCTTTGTCCACAATTGTCTGCAAAGTGGCTTTGGCAGGTTCGGCATAACTCACATCGAGGCGGGTTTGGGCCAAAACGCGGTTGAGGCTGGGCCCCACCAAACGGGGCTGGGATTGATAAATATCCACCAAAACCCCTTCTTCGTCAGCCAATTGCTTTAAATCCTGCCAGGTTTCACTGGCGACAATTTGTGGATTGGCCTGTACCGCAAAGATCTGCTGGCCATTTTCAAAGCCATAATAAAAGATATTCTGGCGGGCATGGCAGGCCACATAACCCGTGAAGTTCTCTTCGGCACGGGAGAGATTTTCAATCAGGGGCAACAGGTCCATCAGCGACGAATCGAGGTTTTGCTGAAGGGCTGTGCCGCTTTCTGACAATATCTGGGCCAGCAGTGCCGGCACATTTTGCTGCCCTTCGGGGGGCAGACAAAGCTCCAGACGGCTGGGTGTGACCGGTAAATCTGCAAAGACAGCGTCGTCCAAGGTGCCTGTCGCCAGATTCAGGGCGCCAACAAACAGGCCCTGAGAGAGCAGCAGAAAAATCTCCCCGTCCACGGTCAAAATCCCACTAAAAGCAGGCCCAACCAGCGAAGGTTCGCTCAATTTCTCCATGACCTTGTTCAGCCCCAAAGCGGTCACATTTTCTGTTTTCCACTCGCGAATCAGGGTGCGGATCCACTCGCGGCGGGCTTTGAGGGCTTTGATCAGTTCATTGTCGACACTGGTTTTGCGCATCAGCGTGGAGTCTTTGAGCCGCGAAGAGGTGCGGCTGGCGGCAGGGGCCTCCCCCTCATTAAAACTCAAATTAAAATGGGTCGAAGCCGTAAATTGGCCGGTATTGAGCAAACGCGAAAGATCTGTCCCCATTTCTTGCGCACTGCCATAGCGCTCATCGGGCACTTTTTTCATGGCACGGGCCACAATCAGCTCCAAGATTTCGGGAATTTCGGGATTGATCTTGCGCAAGGGATTTGGTTCTTCTTTGGCCGTTAAAATCTCGAGAATGAGTTGGGAGATATTGTCGGCTTTATACGGGCTTTGGCCCGTGAGCAATTCATACAGGGTCACACCCAAAGCATAGAGATCGGTGCGGGCATCCACCAACGAGGCATCGTTGAGTTGTTCGGGTGAGGTATACATAATGCTGCCCATCACTGACCCCGCCTGGGTCAGTTTGGCCCCTTCGGTATGCAATTGGGCAATGCCAAAATCCATCAATTTGGCATTGCCTTTGGGGGAGAGAATGATATTGGCGGGTTTGATATCTCTGTGGACAATTTTGTTCTCGTGGGCGTAGGCCAAAGCCGCACAGACCTGCATCGCCACACTGGCGGCAACGGGGGCGGGTATTCCCGTGCCTTGGGCCACCAGGCTTGAGAGGGGCTTGCCTTCGGCAAATTCCATGATCATATAATATTGGTTGTTTTCTTCACCGACATCATAAATGCTGACAATATTGGGATGGGTAAGCCGGGCCACAACTTTGGCTTCACGGCGAAAGCGCTCAACCGCTTCGCTGTGTAATTTTTGAGCTTGGCTGCTTTCACCGCCCCCGCCGAGATTCAAGACCTTGATCGCCACAGGGCGCTCCAAGCGCTTGTCTAACCCTTTGTAGACCACCCCCATGCCACCCCGGCCAACTTCTTTTTCGATAGTATAGTTTTTTTCCAGGCTGCTGAGCAGGGACTGAAGCTGGTCGATCATGGTCAAAGGCTCCTAATCATTCATTGCAGAAATTTCATCACGGAATAGGCAAAGAAATATAAGTCACAATTTGTAAGACACCCTAATTATAACTCACAATTTGTAAGAAAAGATGTGTTTGCCGATGTCTTTCATTGTAGAACATGTGGCCCTTAAATGTTTGTCGATTCGCCGACAATACTTAACGCAGTGGTATACTAAAAAAAAATTAAAGATCTGTTCATCTTATGATTGTTCACGCAAAAAAATGGAGCTGGCTGCGGATTCTCTTTCAGGTTCGGGGCAGTGTTTTGCCCATGATCTGGCGGCGGGTGTTGGCAACCACGTTGTTTGCGGCCTTTTTAACCAGCTTACATACCCAGGGCTGGTTCCAACTCACCTTGACGCCGTTGCCCTTTACCGTGGTGGGTTTGGCCTTGAGTATCTTTTTGGGTTTTCGCAATAGCAGCAGCTATGATCGCTTCTGGGAGGGGCGCAAACTTTGGGGCCAATTGGTCAACACAAGCCGCAGTTTCAGTCGCCAGGTCTTGTTTTATTTACAGGCCCAAGATGCCTCTGAAAACCAAGCCTTAAAAGACTTTCAGCGTGAAATGATCTATTTGCAGATTGCCTATGTACACGCCCTGCGCCTGCATTTGCGCGGGCATTCCTTTGAAAATCTCAAGGTCTGGCTGTCTGAATCAGAGCAAAAAGCCCTGACAGCCAGTTCCAACCCCCCTATGTACCTGATGAATCAACTGAGTGCCCGTTTAGCTCAAGCAGGCCAAAGGGGCTGGCTCAATCCCTTACATCTGCCGCTCTTTGAAGAGCGAGTGCATGAATTGAGCAATTTGCAGGGCGGCTGTGAGCGGATTATGAACACCCCTCTGCCTTTTGCCTATGCCAGTTTGATGCACCAATTGGCGGCCATCTATTGTTTTGCCCTGCCCTTCGCCTTCGAGACACACTGGTACACCCTCGTGCTGGTGGCGGTGGTCTCCTATGCTTTTTTGGGTCTCGATGCGATCGGCGACTCGATCGAAAATCCCTTTGAGGTCGAACCCAACGATCTGCCCCTGGAAGCCATCAGCCGCACGATTGAGATCAATTTGCGCGATATGCTGGGAGAGACAGATTTGCCCTCTCCCATGACACCCAACCGGCATGGGGTCTTGTATTAACCCGGCTGATCCAACGCGTCTCTGAACTTGTCGTTGAGCCGGTGGATGCGCTCCGAGAGCAATTTGAGAAAGCGAATCGCCAATTGGGGCTGTTGCTCCATACTGGCCAGAAAATTGGCTTTTTCCACCACCATGACATCGGTGTCTTCGAGGGCTGTGACCGTGGCTGAGCGGGGGCGCTCGTCGAGGATCGCCATTTCGCCGACAATATCGCTGTCACCGAGCTGGGCCAATTCTTGTTCGTGGCCATCACTGCGGGTTTGGTGCACCTTGACCCGGCCCTGCATAATAAAAAAGACCCGGTCTCCCGGCCCTCCCTCGCGAAAAAGCACCTCTCCAGCCAAAAAGGTCTGAAGTTTGGGGCTGACATGCTGTATCATACAGGTCCTCCGATCACTTTGCAGGGTATTTGAGGGCGATCATAACAAATATGCTAGACTAAGTCTATAATCCAGATATTGAAAGGATCTGCCCATGCACCCTGTTTTTAAAACCCTTTTGACCTTGAGTTTGGCAAGTTTGGCCCTAAGCGCCTGCAACAGTCCTGCCAATAATGGCAATAACCCCACCAACCCAGCCAATGGCCTGCGCACCTTACAAGCCCCCACCACAGCCGAATTGCAACAGGTCCAAGACAGCGGGCTGGCCAGCGCCAATACCCGCTTTGGCGTCGATCTCTTTCAGAAAGTGGTCGCCACTCAGCCCCAAGGCAACCATTTTATCTCCCCCTTAAGTGTATCGATTGCCTTGGGCATGGTCTATAACGGCACTTCTGGCGAAACCCGTGCCGAAATGGGCAAAACCCTCCAAGTGGCAGGACTGGATTCTGCCCAATTTAATCAGGCCCAGCTCACGCTGCGCAAGCGCTTGATGAATCAAGGCAGTGGTGTAAGGGTCGATCTGGCCAATGCCCTCTGGGCCAAAAAAGGGATTGAATTTAACCCCAATTTTGTCAAAACCAACCAAGACTTCTTTGGGGCCCGAGTGACCGCACTCGACTTTGCCGATCCGCTGTCGGTACAGACCATCAATAGCTGGGCCAGTGAAAATACCCAGGGCAAAATCCCCAAAGTGCTCAGCCAAATTGAGGCCGAGACCCTGATGATTCTGATGAACGCCATTTATTTTAAAGGCACCTGGACCACCCCGTTTGAAAAAGGCGAAACGGCCCCCAAAGACTTTAAACAGGGCAATGGCCAGAGCAAACAGGTTCAGATGATGCGCCGCTATGGCAAATACCGCTATCTGCGCGACAGTGAAAACCAGTTCCAAGCCGTGGCCCTGCCATATGGTCAGGACAAAGCCGTCAATATGTATGTCTTTTTGCCAGACAGCGAAAGCAGTGCAAAAGCCCTGTTGGGCAAGCTTTCAGGTGACACCCTCAGCGATTGGTTGGGCAAATTCCGCAGCCAAGACGGCGAAGTGATGCTGCCCCGTTTTAAGATGGAATATGAGGCCAATCTCAATGAACCGCTGAAACAAATGGGAATGGCTCAGGCCTTTGATGCAAACCGCGCCAATTTCAGCGAGCTGATCAAAACGACACAGGCCTTTATCTCCCAGGTCAAACAGAACAGCTTCGTCGAAGTCAATGAAGAGGGCACAGAAGCTGCTGCCGTCACAACAGTCACGGTCGGAGCGACCAGCGTTCAATTGCCCCAGGAGCCCTTTTCCTTTCAAGCCGATCACCCTTTTGTCTATTTGATCTACGATCAAACGACCCGATCGGTGCTGTTTATGGGACTGCTCAATCAAACAAGTTAACACGCTCCTATCATGTGGGTGCAAAACCGAAAGGCCATGCAAGCCTTTCACAAGGAGAGTTATCAGGTCTTAGAGCCACTGCTCGACAGCCCCTTTGAAGCAGACTCTCAGGGGCTGACTTTTTTGGGCCGAACCTGGCCCTTTGAGCCCCTGTCTGCTCTCCCCCCCAAAGGCAGGGGGGTGATCTTTGGACTGCCTGAGCCAGCCCAGTTGAAATTATTGCTCGAAGGCTCCCCACAACGGCTGTTGATTGCAGATTCGCAACCCGAAAGGGTCTGGGCCCTGATGATGGCCTTTGATTATTCAGAACTCTTGGCCCACCCCGCTCTCGACGTGCAGATCAACTCGCCCGAAAAATTGCTCTTGGACTTTCAGCGCAAACTCTTTCAGTTTCGCGATCTCTCTGCCTTGGAATGGCGCGAAAGCCATCCGGCCAGTGAATTAGCCACACGTATGGCTGACGTCTTTTTGCTGCAGGGCTTTCGCAGTTGGCAATCGACCCTGTGCCAAGTTCCATCATCAGATGTCTTGGCTCAGCAGGTCAGCAAACTCTATCAAGAATTGCTGCCCGCCACCGAAAAAGTCTATAAAACCTATCCCTTGAGCTGCGGCTCGGGCTGTTCTGAATGCTGCCACAAAGGAGTGGGCACTCTCCTGATGCTCACACCGGGGGAATGGCTGGTGCTCTGGCAAACCCTGATGGATTGGCCAGAAAAGCAAAAAAGTGAGTTTGCCTCCCAATTTGCCCAATGGGCCCGGCGCGAAACAGCCCTCTTACACACCCTGCTCAGCTATTTTGAATCGGAGATGGACCAAGTACACAGTCCTGAATTTTCAGTCAAACACCTAGCATTGATTGAATCTCAACACGATCAGGCCTGTTTTTTGCTTGACCCCACGACCCAGACCTGTAAAGCCTATTCAGGGCGTCCCCTGACCTGCCGCCTGTTTGGAGCGGGTCATTTTTATGGCAATACCCCTTATACCTGTGAATTGGACTGGGAAAAACACGAACAGATTTTGCTGCGGGAAGGTCCGGTCACACAGTTGGTTAAATCCGAAGAATGGCGGCAGTCCCTGCGTCAGATCCACAGCCATTACCCCTATAAAATGCCCCTGGCGCTTTGGCTCTTGAGTCATCTGAATGCCCCAAAGGGGGAATGGCTCTCAAGACCGCAACTGGAATACGCCCAATTTAAACAATGGTCAGATCCAGAGAGCATAAAAGCCCATCTCAGCGCAATTTAGAGCAGAGAAGAAGAGGGCATTTCTTCTTGCAAATAACCCAGGGCCTTGGCACTGGCCAAAGCCACATCCGCCAGTTTGAGTTGATAGGTATCCGGGTGTTCAGCAGTGGCCCCCGTAATACACGCCGCAAAGGCCAAAACATGGCGCATCAACTCTTCACCGCTATGGTATTCAATTTGAGCCCCAAGCTCGTCTTTAAGCGCAAAGAGCACATCGACAGCCGTCGCCAGACGATTTTGCTCACTGGCGGCCAACCATTCTTCAATTGTTTTATCGTGAAGATTTCCGCCCTCCCACCAACGGGAGTGCGCCTCGGAGGTGCTACTCATGGGCTTTATTATCGCATGAAAAGGAGGTATTCAACAGTGCTCGCTCACACCGATTTAAACGGGCCACAGTCCCAAGGGCTGGCCCCAGACAAAAATGCCTGCCGACCCAGAAAATATTTTGCGCTCTGTGCCCAGGCCTTGTATAATAGCCTCTAGTCTTATTTACCTATTCCACACGCCACCGGGAAAAACGCAGAGATCATCATGAAACGCTATACTTTGGGATTGTTAATGGCCGTACTGGCTCTCACCGCCTGTTCAAGCGGGGACATGCAGATGCACGGAAAAATGACCACCATTCAATATCTGGGTAAAACCTGCTGGGTCTTTCAGGATGATAAACACAATTATTACGAAGTGATCACCCCCAGTGTTGAGCTGCTCAAAGAGGGTCAGCGCATGAGCGTACGCGCCTTTGAGGTCAATAGCAAAACCCTCTGCAATCTGCCCACGGTGATCGAAATTTACGAGTATCGCCCAGACACCCAAGATCTGTAAGCCGACCCATGCCACGCTGGCTGCTCTTGCAGGACCCGCCCCTGGCAGGGCAGATCAATATGGACCGCGATCGGGCCCTTTACACTCACTTTTCAGAATTGGAATGTGACGGCTTTTTGCGCTTTTTTAGCTGGGATCGCCCCACCCTTTCTTTGGGGCGCTTTCAGAGTGATCCCGATTTGGAAAAGCGCTGCGTGGATTTGGCACTGCCAGTGGTACGCCGTCCCACAGGGGGGCAGGCCATTTTACATGGCAGTGATCTCTGCTGGAGTGTGATCAGCTTTGCCCAAGGACCCTTGGGCAAAGATCTCCATGCCACGTATCTGCGACTCGCTCAGGTGGCCATCAGCGCCTTGGCGCAATTGGGACTGGCTGTGCAATTGCCTCAAAAACACCAAGATTATCGCAGGCAGGCCTCCTGTTTTGCCAGTTTGACCCCAGCGGATCTGGAAATTGCAGGCCAGAAGATGATTGGCTCAGCCCAAATGCGCAACCGGCGCGTGTTTTTGCAGCAAAGCAGCCTGATGGTGCGTCTCCCGGCCCAGCTCGGCGGTGTTTTTCCAGACAGCCAAAACCGTCCCCAAACCAGCCTGGCAGATTGGCTGCCGGGCCTCACCAGCGCTGAGCTGATCTCGACTCTCAGCGGCGCTTTTGCGCAGGAACTGGCACTGGAGTGGGAAAGCGCAGAGGCACGGGTTTCGGCCTATCTTTGAATCTGTTTTGGGGCTGACTTTTGCAATTTGGCCTGGGCCCGCTCCCATTGGCGCTGCCGTTCACGGGCCCGCGCTTTTTGGCTTTCGCTGCGCTCAGCAAAACAGGCGGGGCAACTCACCCCCAACTCATACTCAGGGCTTACACGCTCAGCCTCTCCCACAGGCTCGCCGCAGCCCATACACATATCATAATGCCCGGTTTGCACCCCGTCTTCGACGGCCACACGCTGATCAAAGACAAAACATTCCCCTTCCCAGAGGCTCTCTTCGGCGGGAACCTCTTCGAGGTATTTGAGAATTCCGCCTTCGAGGTGGTAGACCTGTTCAAAGCCCTGATCGAGCAGGTAGGCTGAGGCCTTTTCGCAGCGAATGCCACCGGTGCAAAACATCGCCACTTTGCGGTGGGTCTGCGGATCGAGTTGGCGCTGAACATAAGCGGGAAACTCGCTAAAACTGGCAGTCTGGGGATCTATCGCCCCTTTAAAGCTGCCAATTTTGACCTCGTAGCCATTGCGGGTGTCCAACAAGAGCACCTCGGGATCGCTGATCAGGGCATTCCAGGCTTCGGGTTTGACATATTGGCCCACCCGCTGGGTCGGATCCACGGGCACCCCCAAGGTAACAATTTCGCGTTTGAGCCGCACTTTTAAACGCTTAAAGGGCCAGGTCTCCGCTTCGGACCATTTGGGCTCTAAACCAGCCAAACGGGGGTCTTGGCCCAGATAGGCCAGCAAGTCTTCTAAGGCCTGACGGGAACCTGTGACCGTGGCGTTGATGCCCTCTGCAGCCAAAAGAATCGAGCCGCGAATCTCCAAGGCCTGGCACCTCTCCCGCAAAGGGGCTTGCAGGGCAGAATAATCGGGCAATGAGACAAAGCGATAAAAAGTGGCAACGGCAAACGACATGGCAGTTTCTCCCAGCGACGAGCTGAGGGCAGTGTACCTTCTAAAAATGCCAAAAGGCCAGTAAATCCAAAGACAGCTGCTATAATTGAGCAAGATCAAGCTGACTGCGCAGCTTATCTTGCTTGAAGAAGAAAAGAGCTTCTCAGTGGCTTAAGCTGAGCTGTAAATATCACCTGGAGGCCCCTATGACCACCCCTGAAATCCCCCAGAAAGCCCCTTATGTTTTGGATATGGAGCCCGGCAGCTATTTCTGGTGCGCCTGTGGCAAATCTCAGAACCAGCCCTATTGTGATGGTTCCCATGCCGGCAGTGGTCTGCGGCCTGTGCGCACAGAAATCACGGAGAGCAAAAAAGTGGCCTGGTGCGGTTGCAAACAGAGCGAGAACAAACCCTTCTGCGACGGCAGCCACCGCAAATTGCCCTGAAGTCCAACTGAAAGAAACGTAAACACCGCCCGTGATCTTTGATCCCCCCCTGATTCCTGGTCGGTTGATCCAGCGCTACAAACGCTTTTTGGCCGATGTTCAACTCGATACTGGCGAAGTGGTCACGGCCCATTGCCCGAATCCAGGCAGCATGAAGAGCTGCCAAGCCTCCGGTTGGGAAGTGCGCCTGAGTTACAGCCCCAGTCCCAAGCGCAAATTGGCCTATACCCTGGAAATGCTCCACAATGGCGAGGTCTGGATCAGCGTCAATACCAGCCGCACCAACGCCCTGGTCAAAGAGGCGCTTGAAGCGCAAAAAATTCCCGAGTTGGCGGATTATACCCAGATCCGGCCCGAGGTCAAATATGGCGAAAAGAGCCGGGTGGACTTTGTGCTCAGCCAGAGTGGCCTTGCTGACTGTTATTTGGAGGTCAAACAGGTCAGTTTGCGCATTGACGACGATTTGGCTTTTCCCGATGCGGTCAGCGAGCGGGCCCGCAAACATCTGGGCGATTTGCTGGCTGTGCAAGCCCAAGGCGCACGGGCCGTGCTGCTGTTTGTGATCAGCCGAGGCGATGGTTTGCACTTTCGCGCCACCCACGAAATTGATCCCGCTTATGCCCAAGCCCTCGCTGCGGCTCAGGAACAGGGATTAGAAGTGCTGCTTTATCGAGCCGAGGTCAGCCCCGAAGGTGTGAGAGTCGGGGACAGGTTTTAGGTTAGACCGATGCTCCCTTCGACTTCGCTCAGGGAGCAGAATCGAAGGGATCGGTGAATCCTGAGCAGAAAGAGCCCGTTGCCGCTCTTTCACCCTGCACTGCCTTGATACTCCTGCCAAAGCTCACTCAGCCAGCCCGCAATCTGCAATTCGCGCTCCATGGCGGCCATAACATCGAGAGTGGGATCATGGGCGTGGTCTTCCCAGAGCCAGAGGGCACTTAAAACCGTTTGGGCATAGCCCCAGCCTGCAATCCGCGTGGGGGAAAGTGCCAAGGCCTTGGCAAAACCCTGAATGCGTTGGTGCAAACAGGTTTGGGGGTCGTTGTGAGCAGACAGATAATTGCGCAGATAAGCGGCTGGTTCAAAGGCCGGATCTCCGACCCGGCCATGGGGATCTATCGCCCAATAGCGGCCATCCGGCCCCAAGAGCAGGTTGTCTGGATGCAAATCTGCGTGTAAGAGCACCTCTCTGCCTGGCTCAGCCGACCATTGCAGATACAGTGCTTGGGCCTCTTGCCAGCGCTCGGGTGCAAGTGGGCAGCTGGGCCCAATGCGGGCAAATCCCTCGGCCCAGGCCTGCAAGCTCGGTTGACCCGACGGCAGGCTCTGCCAAAGCCGCACCATCGTCTGAGCAGCGAACGCTACTGCCAGGGCCTCTTCACCACGCAGCAAAACCTCTGCCAAAAGAGACCCCGGCTCCAAGCGTTGTAATAAAATCGCTCCCCGCTCGGCATCGGCGTCAACCAAACGGGCAGCCCCCCGGCCCCCATACGCGCGCAAAGTCTGGATCTCCAGCTGGCAGTTCCGATCGGGGGGCCGCAGTTTGAGCACCCAGGCTTCACCGGCTGGGCCAGTGACAGGACAGACCCAATGATACGAGCGGGGATAAAGGGGCTCTAACAGGGTTAGGCCCCATTGCTGGCAGAAATCAGCGGGATCAGCAATTACTCCAGCCACTCGCCCACAGCCTGTTCAAAGGCCTTGAGATTCTGCGACAGGGGCTTCAGACAATGCAACCAAAAAGTCGGCTCACCCAAATTTAGGCCCATGTGCTTCTGGACCAAATCTTCGGCGGTCATGCGACCCGTGTCTTGCAGCAAGTTGACGTAGAAATTGTAAAAGTCGGCTCCCCGCTGCTCTTTTTCGGCATAAATGCCCTGGGAGAACAAATAGCCAAAGGTATAGGGGAAATTGTAAAAGCTCGGCTCGACGATGTAAAAATGCAGCTTGCTGGCCCAGAACATTTCATCGGCGGCAGAGGTGCTGTCGCCATGCCACTCATTCCAAACCGTGCGCATCAGATCGCGGAAATCTTGGGGTGAATAGCTGCGCTCACTGCGGCCTTCATAAAAGCGCTTTTCAAATTCGTAGCGGGTCGGAATATTGAGGGTAAAACGTGGAATGGAGCTGATCTCCTGCCAGAGAATTTCGAGTTTTTCGGCAGGGGTTTGGCAGCGCTGCAAGAGAAAATTGCGCACCACGGTCTCAGCAAAGGTACTGGCCGTCTCAGCCAGGGTCATGGGGTAATGGGTCTGTTCTTGCACCATTTCACGCATGGCCCAGGAGTGAAAGGCATGGCCGAGTTCGTGGGCCAAAACAATCATGTCGACACTGCTGCCGAGATAGGTCATAAAGACACGGGGATTGCGCGAGCGCGGAAAACCCGAACAATAGGCTCCGGGGGTTTTATTCGGGGCAGCCGCAGCATCGATCCAGCGTTTGTCGGCCATCATGCGCGCAAAAGCCCCCATTTCGGGATTGACCTCGTTAAAGGCCTCTTCGATCATTTCCATGGCCTGGGGGAAAGTGATATGGCGACGGGCATGGCCAAACGCCGGAGAAGAGGCATTCACGTCCCAAGGGTCCAAACGGGGTTTGTCGATCAGGCGGGCCATCAGGTGAAAGGCCTGCTGGCCGAGGTGTTTTTGCTCTTTGACCACCTGCATCATTGTTTCGAGGGTGGGTTTGCTGATGCGGTTGAGGTGCAGGGGCTCATCGAGAAAATGCACCGCCTCGGTATGGGAGCGGCGTTTGCCCAGTTCTAAACGCCAACCGGCGAGGGCATTGAGAATAGCGGCACAGCTCTCTTCATGCTGGCCAAAGACCTGGTTCAGGCCTTCAAAGGCTTTTTTGCGCAAGGGCTCGCTGTTTTCGCCCAAAAGCGACTGCAAACGGGCTATGCCCACTGTTTCACGTTCCCCGCGCTCGTTTTCAAATTCATAAGACACAGAGCCTGTGATATTGCTATAGAGATTGCTCCAGGCATTGGGGCCATCGAGGCTGAGCGAGGTGATCAGATTTTCTTCGGGCAAACCCAATAAACGCTTGTTCAAGCGGCGGCCATAACGCAGCTGAAAGAGACTATTCTGAACTGCCTCACCGCTGAGATAGTCTTGATAAACATCATCTGAAGCGTGTAAGAGAAAGAGATCCACAGGCTGGGTGGCCTGGGTGAGCTGGGCCCGCAGGCGTTTGAGTTTTTCGAGCAGGGTTTTGGCGGCTTGGTTGCGGGCCTGGGTACTCCAGACCATATAGGCGTAACTCATTTGGTTATCCAAGAGCAAATCGGCTTTTTTCTCAGCCCGATACACTTCCCAGGCGGTTTCTACCAGCGTGTGTGCGGCATCAGCAGTCAAGTCTTGACCCAAAGCGCGGCGAAAGGCCTGGGCGTGTTGCTCCAAGGTTGCGATCGCCAGGCGAATTTCTTCCTGTTCTTCAGCCAATTGCAGGTCATCAAGGCCGGCATATTCACTTTCCATTTCCCAGGTGGGGGTGTGCAAATCGGGGGTGGGGGACATAAGCAGCTCCTTGAAATTGAATCTGCTTCATTATCCCTGATTTTTGCCCAAAGATGGGAAAGAACCCAGACCGACTGAGCTTGCAAACAGGGTTCAACCAGGGCTCAAACTGGGTTAAAGCCTAAGCCTGTGCGAATTGACGGCCTTCGGCCTCAAAGCGGTTCTCAATGCCCGCATGGGCCCCCGGCGAAGAGCGAAACCAAGACGAAATTCTGGTTTCTTTGTAGTCGGCCAGGGCCTTGCCAATTTCGTTGGCAGAAAACTTACGCCCCGCCCGCTGCTGCAAGCCGGCCAGATGTTTGGCTGCGCCATCGGCAAGTTCTCCCACATGATTGGTGGTGCCCATGATCAGATCCTGAATGCGGGGATCTTGGCGCACTTCGGGGCTAAGCTGGGCCAGCCCCATAAAGCGCTGCACATTGTCGCCTTTGTCTTTGAGTACAAAGGCCTCTTGGGCCAAACCAAAGGCCTGATTGTGTTCACGGGCAAATTTGGTCCAGAGGGCGTCAAAGGCCTTGCTGGCCAGACCGTATTTTTGAGCTGTGGCTTTGAGGTGGGCCCCAAAGGGATTGGCAGGATCGCTGATAAAACGCGAAAGGGTGCTGCCAGAGCCCCCTTTGCCCCCGCGCGAGGTGCCGTCGATGTACACCGAAGATTCAAACTGGTAGGTGCCATAGGTCTTTCCGCCGAGGTCATCGCTTTTTTTCGGGCGCGAAATAGCGCCCACGGCGTAGGGATCCCAATCGCGGCGATACACCCCCGACTCGTGAAAGGCGGCCATTGGAAACTGGGGCACAAATTTGCTTTCGTCGTGGTAACGCGACTTTTGGTAGATCGCCCCCGAACGGGCTTTGGGCGGCGTGGCAGGTTTATCTGGTGTTTCAGCAGGCGCTGGGGCTGCTGGATCAAGAGCTGTAGCCTCACCGGGTTTGTCTGCTTCGGGTTTGGCAGAGTCAGGTAAGGGCCGCAAAGTGGTGGGCACCGCCATATATTGGTTAAACTCTGTGGGATTGATAGGCACTTCGGGACGGGCGTATTCGTTCAGGTAATCGCCCTGCTTAAATTCAGTTTCGGAATAGTCTTGAGAGGCATCAAAAGCAGAGAGATCAGGCGGGGCCTGCTGGGCAGGGCCGGGGCCATCGAAAGAGACCGCACTGGCAGCAGATCCCGCAGGGCCGGGACCCTTGACATTGTTTTTATCTCCACCACCAAAGATACTGGCAATCCAATTAAAAATAGCTTTAAAAATATCCGCAATCACCTGAAAAAAAGACCGGCTTTTTTTGACCTCTCCGCCTTCAGAGGCACCCTCAGCCCCGTCTGCGGTGGGGGCTTTCTGCATTCTGATTCGCGGCCCCCCTTCCGAATCTGTGGGGGCAACTTGGTTTTGCGCTTGAAGTTCTTCACTAAAACGGGTGGCCGCAGGCGAATCGAGTTGGGCTGCCATGGCTTGAATGGAACGCAATTCAGGCTCAGAGAGGTATTGATCGCCTTGGCGCTCACCTTGGGTCTGGGTAAATTCCCCCAATTTGGCCAAGATCTGCCCCACGGCCTGTTTGTCGTTGGCATTTAAATTACTCGAAGCCAATGCAGCTTGCAGGGTCTGCATTTCTTGCGGAGTGACCTTGCGATCTGAAATGACACCACGTACCTGGCCGAGCATATCCTGACGGGGGGAGTTGACCTGCATAAAAACGCACTTTCTGTCAGATGGAGTTGGGGCTTACTTAAAGCTCTTTGATCTTAAGTATAGCCCCCATTGCCAAGATTCATGCTTGCAAAGCTCAGCGCGTCACAGCCAAGGCACTCAGAATCACGCCGCCGAGAGTAAAATGGGCTGTTCAAGGGCCTGGGTAAAGGCGGCCAGTTGGGTCTGCAGAAGGGCCTGTTCAGCCTCAGCCAAAACACCGTTTTGCATCATATCTGCATAGCGGCCCAGACTATAACTGCCCACCAAACGGGCTCCCCACCAGGGCACCAAGCTGGCCAGGGTCTGCAAATTGGTGCGCCCACCATTGGGGCCAGGGGCTGCACTCAATAAAAGCACCGGCTTTTGACCCAAAAATTTCATCTGAATGCGGGAGAGCCAGTCAATCACGTTTTTGAACACGGCGGGCATCGAACCATTGTGTTCAGGGGAGGCAATCAACAGGCCATCATGGGCCTGAATCAGGGCATAAAGCGCCTCTATCTCGGGCGGGAAGCCATCCCGTTGCTGGCGCAGGGTGCTATACAGCGGAATTTCGTCATAAGCGGTGAGATCGAGCAGGGTAAAAGGCAAACCACTTAATTGGGCCGCATAAGCAGCCAGGTCTTTGTTGATCGATTGGGGGCTGTTGCTGCCAGCCAGAGCGAGAATTTTCATGGGGGGGTTCCTTATCTTTGTGCCATTGTGGCGTCGTTAATTCCATCCTAAGCCCCAAACACAATAAACAAAAGTATCTATTGCTTATAGAGT
>JBFWRL010000047.1:0-33483 GCA_050248915.1 Candidatus Sericytochromatia bacterium | reverse complement strand
TGAAGAAAAAATCGTGAATAAAATACTTTCTTCAGTTCGTTCTGTCCTCGAAAATGTCAAGAAAGAAAAACCTGCTCCCGCAAAAGTACCCCCAGTGAAAGAACCTGTGTCGTCTAAGGGCATTCATGACACCCCCCCCCCAAAAAAACCTCCCACAGAGCCACCAGCCGACCCCATAACACCGCCCAAAGCCAGTGGCACAGACAAGCCAGATGCGCCAACAGGAAGAAAACCGACAGACCCACCCAAAGGAAAAAACGAACATAAAGCAGTGCCTGGCAGCATCAATTTCCTGATTGAAATGCAACAAAAAAGAATTGAACAACTCAAATCTGTTGGCGCTTCTGCAGAAGATATTCGGGTCTTGGAAAATGACTTAAACACGCTGCAAGAGCGCGTGAAAAAAGATCCAAATATTGGTAACATTCCCCTCAGAGACATGTCAGGAGATAAATTAGAGCTCATCCAGATTGAAAGCCGCAGTATTAAAATAGTTGAAAGGTATCCAACAGGCAAGCCTACAGAGCCAGCCAAACCAGTTGAGGAAAAAAAACCAACGCCCCAGCCAGCCAGCCCGGAAATGATATTACTTTTGGCAGACAGGCAAGTCCAGATGACTCAAGATTGGTTCACTCATCATCAAATCGACGGGCGAAAATACATTGCCCAGATGAAACACAAGCAAAAAGAGCTGCAACAGCTCCAAGCTAAAATAACCCAAGAAAAACGTGAGCCCACAGAAGCAGAGCGCAATAAAGCAAGCGAAATTCTTCGAGAAATGCAAATCCTACACTTAGAAGTGATGGGCAAGCTCAAAAACACAGATCCAGCCGCAGATCCTGGTTCTTGGAAAAATGCTTTGGATCAACTGGATCGGCTGATCATTTTGTCTACCTACGGCCCCAAAGCCATTGATCAAAAAGTGGAAGAAGCCAATCATACCTTGACTGCTTTCAGAAAAGACATGACCCGCATTTTGGATTCGGCAAAAAAAGAAAACAGAAAATTGAATGAGGCCGAACTCCAGCGATTGAAAAGCCACCTGACCGAGGCCTTACCCCTCGGAGGTAAATTAGAACAACTGCGTGATGCAGCAGAGAACTCAGCCCTCTTTCGCGAAGCCACGGTTGTGATGGCAACCATTGCTCGTGATTTGGGACCTGAAGTCGTTGAGATGATCGCCAAAGAAACCAAAAATCCCTTCGCCAAAGCCGCTGCTGCAGCCTTAAAGGGCGGTATTGAGTTTATCAATACCAGCTATCAGGGCAGTATCAATAGTGATTCAATTGTGGGAGACTGGCAAAACATGGATCAAGCTGCCAAACGTGCACTCCTGACAGGGGCGAATTCCCTTTTCGATACATTTATAGGTAGCAAACTGGAAGATGCAGCTGAATCAAAAAAAGCCAAATTGGTTTTGGGATTCTTGATGGCAGCCAAGGGATCTGCGGTTGATGTGGCCAAAGGGGCAGTGAGTGGGGAAGTGAAAGATTTGCAAGATGGGCTTTTAAAATTTGCCGAAGGAACAGCCGTGGGCTTTGTAAGCGATTTGATAGTCGGAAAAGTCAATGACGAGGCCGCTGCTTTGCTCAAAAAAGCGGGCATTGATGAGACCACCATCAAAAAATTAAGCCAAGGGGCCAGTGCCCAAGACCGAGAAGCTTTCAAAAAATTAATTCCTGAGATAACCAAAAAGGTCACTGGATATTTCCAAGGCGAAGCCCTGAAAGGGGCTTATGGCCACCTCAAAGAAGATGTCAAGACCAGAGGCGTAGAAGCGGTTTTGAAGGATCTGACCGGGCAAATGACGGCAATGGGTATGCAACCAGATCCTGGAAAATTAAGGGCGATGTTGACGGGGATTTGAATCTCACACTGTTCCTTTGCTGTAAGCCTAACTCTCAAGCAAACTGAGGTCTGGACCCATCCAAGGTGGTTCTGCTCCCTTTCTAAAGGCTTTTCTGAGTATCCCTTGATCTTGTTTTGTGACTGGATGAAAATCAATGGTAGGAACGATAAAGTCTCGGTGCCGCCATGTCATATCATTCGACATTAAATGGCTTTTGTAACTTCCCTCATTTCTATGAACTAACTTTCGAGCGTTGTTTATGGCTGTAGCGATTGAAGAATCTTGATTATTTTGATACTCATTTGACTGATAATACTTTTCAGAAAAAACGTCTAATGCAGCTTTACCTTTGGCCAAATCTCTCTGAATCAAATCCTGAATCAGCGTTATTTCGGTCTCAAGAGTCATCGGAATGTTTATGTTTTCACCTTTTAGCTCTTCATACTGCGCTATCCATCTTTCTTTACCTATTGCATATTTTTCTGGGCGATTATCATTGTTATCACTCCTTGCAGGTATGGATTGTGCATCCTGCTCTGCCTGGGGGTCAAAGATAATCTGTTTAATGTAGTTATCCAAGGGGAGCCAATAGGGACGAGGATCTTCAAGAAATTTTTGCGCCCCACTGTCTGCCAATTTATTTTCAACCAATTGCAGCGCATGCTCCAGAGAAAGATCATTTCTGATCGGCTGAATACCGACCAATTCGAGCATTTGAAAATGTTGATGGGTAATTTTTGTGTGTTTTATATCGTGATAGGAAGTATGATTCATATCAATTTCAGCACTTTTACACATTGCATTGTATACATTCATTAAAATCAAGGCTTTTTCTTCAGGGCTCCCATGGGCAGGTCGGTCACAATCTCGCTTTTGTTCAGTGAGTAATTGAAATATTTGATTCACTTTGCGCTCGGCTTTATACCCAACTACCGCTGGCTCCCAGGCCGGATTGTAATTGGGAGGATGACTCTGATTGGGTCTGTACATCTCGATTTTGAGTAGATGTTTATTTTGTTCAAGAAATTGTTTCATATCAGTCCGGGCTTTTGAATCGCCAAGTTTCAGCCGCAAATGTATCGAATCCAACGTATCCAACATGGTCACTTCTTGGTAATACAAATCTTCTAAACTCTGAAGACTTGCGCTACATTGATCGGTCGCTTTGTGTTCACTCTGTTTTAATTCAGACAAATGCGCTTTTGCTTTTTCGATCTGGATTCTAAATTGAACTTTTTCAGCGGATGAAAAACCCAGATCCTTAACTTTTTTGTCCAAAATGAGATCGCTGAATTTTTCCAATTCCTTTTTAAAAAATATTTCAGGGCATTCTTTTGAAAATTGTACGCGATACTGATTGGCGATGATGTCAGGGGAATCAGAGGTGGAACTTTGGGAGACAGCTTGATTACTGACGGGTGTTTTTTGGATTGTGGGGGATTGTGGATCACTGTCTGCAATACCCACTGGGAAATCGAGTATGTCAGGGTTAAATTCCTTGATACCATTTGTGGTGGGTAGTTCACCCGTGATTGTGGTCTGGTAGACAATCGCCTTAAGTTTCTCATCTTCGGATCTGGTTTTCCCCGGAAAATCTATCACATCCGGGTTAAATTCCGTACCGTCTTTAATTGCTCCAATCAATTGAGAGGCATTTTCTGTCGGGACAGGAGAAGCAATCTGTGACTCTTGTACTGTTACCCCCTCAACGGGTGTGAGAACCTGCGCTGTCTGAGCAGCCTGGACCCCTGAGGCAGGCTGCTGGATTTGATTCCCTTCTCCAAACATCTGCCGGGAACGGTTGACTGAACTGCTATCCACTTGAAAAACCCACCTCAAATCAATTTCTTTTTTTGATTATAATTCGTAGCTTTCCACAAAAATATTAATTGTTTTTAAGCCTGTTATACGAAATGGCCCTTAATCCGGCTCAAAACCCCAGATTCGGAGACCGACAAAATTAGCCACAAAAAAGTCTGATCAAGCCTTATAATAAATGAACAGCCCAGTTTCAACCGTGAATCTGAACAGAAAAATTGAGGAAACGTTATCATGTCAACGATCAACACAGCCAGTCAAGCCGGTTATATCCCTCCCCAGACCCCGCTGGCCTTTCCGGCATCGGTGACAGCCCAGCCCAGCACCTCAGAGACCGCAGCCCAAACCCCAGTGACAGCCCCTCAGGACAGCTTTAATTTGGGCAAATTAAGCGAAACCCAGTCCAATGGCGGCCCGCACTTTACTGAGTATCAGGTCAAACGCGGGGATACCCTCAGCAGCATCGCCCAAAAACTCTGGGGCAGCTCCGCCAATTATATGGATATTTATGAGGCCAACAAAGATATATTGCGGAACCCCAACGATTTGCAGTTGGGCATGACGTTAAAAATCCCGACGCCCTCCAACAGTGTGGATTTTCCCATTGGCAAACCCGTTGAAACCCCAGCGGTAGAAACGCCGCAACCACCCGTGCAGCCCCCCGCAGAGGGAGTCACCCCACCCGCAGAGCAACCAGCAGCGGAAGTCACGCCTCCGGCAGAACAGCCCCCTGCGCCTGAATTCAAAGAAGTGACCGTTCAACCCGGTGAGTCGCTGAGTATATTGGCTTTGCAACACCTGGGTGATTCTGAAAGATATATGGAAATTTATGAAGCCAACAAAGATGTCTTGAAGAGCCCAGAATCGGTCAGACAGGGCATGACCTTAAAAATCCCCGTCAGCGCCACGCCAGCCGCAGGCACAGATGGGGTGGCTCCAGCCGCGGGGGCTGATGGAGCCACACCCGCAGCGGGCACCGATGGAGCCACTCCCGTGGCGGGACCCGATGGTGCCACGCCAGTGACCGATGGCAGCATGACGCCTCGGGCCCAAGAGCTGTATGATGCGCTCAAGAATTACCAGACCCACCACAATGAACTCGGCCATACCAACCGCACCCAAACCACCGATGCCGAAATGCGCGAAATTGCGATTGAATTGGACAAAGCGGGCGAGGCTTTTGGGGTGGATCCCAAAATCATGTTGGCCGTTTATGCCCATGAAAGTGGCGGTTTTAACCCCCGGGCCCGCAGCAATACAGGCGCTGGTGGGCTTGGACAATTGACCGGGATTGCCATTCGGCAGGTGCATTTTATGGCGGGCATGGCCAAAGGCCAGCGCGGCAGAGAGCCGTATACCCAGTACCGCGATAATTTTATTCAAAGCGAAACCAATATTCAACAGCGGTATAATATCAAGCAAAATATCTGGACTTCGACGGCATATATGGCCTATGAAATTAAAGATCGCAACAATGGCAATGTCGAACGCGCCTTGGGCCGCTACGGGGATCCCAATGTCAGCACCTACGAAAACAAGGTCAATAGCGAATACCGGACCCTGTTTGGGACTGCGCTGTTTTAAGGCGTACCCTTGGACCTAAAAATCTCATACAACAGCGCCCCCCCTTGAATCGCCTGCAAAGTGGGCAAAGCCACTTCCATGACTTGGGCAAAGCTCTTAAGCGGGCCCGCAGAAACATAGATCACGTCCCCGGCTTGCAGCAACACATCGGGCTCTTGGGCTTTGAGAATCGAATTGAGATTTAAGAGATACAATTCAGGTTGGCTCAAACGCCCCCGCGTGAGCAGCACCTGGCCCAAATTGGCGGTATCTCGCGGGCCTTTGGCATAAGCCACGGCTTGGCTCAGGCTCATGCCCTCGCGGAAGGGAAAACTGTTTTGCTCAAACACATCCCCCAAGACATAGACCTCTTGCATGGCCACCGAAGGAACATACAGATAGTCCCCCGGCAAAAGTGGAATATTGTGCGCCAATTTGCCAAATCTCACCAAGGCCTCAAAATCCACAGGCAAAATGGTTTGATTCCGCACCAAGTAAGCATTGCGCAGATCCGCCAATTCTGTGCTGTCGTTTTTAATAATACCCACCGAAAAGCCGCCTGCCAAGCCAATCGCATCCAAGACCCGCAGTGGAGAGGTCAAGGAATAATTACCGGGCCGATTGACCTTGCCCACAATTGTAAAACTGCGCCCAGAAAAGGCATAAGCACTCAGAATGGGTTGGGGATTGCGCAAATAAACCCCCAGCGCTTGGCGGATTTTTTCACGGGCCTGGGTCAAACTCAACCCCGCAACGGCGACTTCACCCAAAAGCGGCAAACTGAGCAGACCTTCGGGGTTGACGACCACCCCTTTGAGTTCAAATTCGGGCTCACCAAAGACCCCAAAATTAAAGGCATCACCCGGTTGGATTAAATCGGGGGGCAATTTCACTTGCATCAAATCTGCCAACTGAGCTTCGGGATTTTTGGTTGTTTTTTCTCCCAGCAGGGCCTCACGGGGCCCCAATTTGCGCAGGCCCGGATCGGGTTCGGGCGGTCGGCGCTCTGGCATTTGTGCATAACAGCTCTGCAAGAGCAAGACGAGCAAAAGCAGGGATTTTTTGATCATGCCCCTCTTAACCCCCGATACGCCCAAGGCACTTGATTGAGCAAGCCATAGCAGGGGAGCTCAGGGCTGAGCGATTTGACCTCTTGAAAGGCCTGCTTTAAAAAGAAACCCGAAGCACCGCGAAAGCGACTGACCAGCAAGAGGGCACTGGCAGAAGGGGCCAGCATCAAGAGCCAAGGCAGGTTTTCAGAGAGTTCGGGCAATTCCCAGATCAGGTATTTGGCCTGTTGATGGCGCTCCATAAGTTCGGGCATTTTATCTACCAACAGGGGCAAGGTCTGCGCTGTTTCGGTCAGTTCAGTGGTATACAATTGCACCTGATTATCCACCCGCAGCGGAAAAGGCAAAAGTGTCTCCCGAGACTGGAGCCAGCCCGTGAGGTCTTGAAAACCACTGTCTGAAGCCTGCCGCGGCCGAATATGGACATATTGACCGCCGCGAAAACGCAGGGTGTCTAAAAACTGTTCGGTCACAAAGCTGCGTCCCTCGCCCTTGTGACTGCCTGCCACCAATAAAAGGCGGGGGCCATCCGCAGACAGGGCTTCCAGCCTCAAAAGCAGGCGATTGACAAAGAGCAGCCATTGTTGCTGGTAAAGAGACAGGGATTTGCGGTTGCGGTTGAGTAAAAGCCCCAAAAATTCCAAACCCAAACCCGCAAATTGCCTGGGCGATTTTAAACGGAAATCGCCCAATTCAATCGCCAGCGGCAGCCCCAGACCCAAGATCAAACCAATCCCCAGACCCGCCAATAAAAGCAGTTTTCGGCGGGTGGGCAGGGGGTCTTCGGGCGGCAAGGCAGGGTCCACAATGTCAAAAGAGGAGATATTGGAGCGCATGGCATGGGCCGCTTCTGCCAGGCGGGCATCGTTTTCGCGTAAATTTTCATTGACCCGATCAATATCTCTGCGCAAATTTTCGAAGTCTTTTTCGAGCACGGCCAATTTGGCCAAACGGCTTTTGTGGCTGCGGATGGTCGCATCGAGACTGCTGATTTGTTTTTCGCCACCGCTGAGTCCGGCGGCCAATTCAGCCTGTTTGATTTTTAATTCTCTTACGACCGGATCCATGCCAAAACTCTCTTCTTCGGGCACGGCGGTTGTGGGTTGCTCCACTTGACGTCCCAAACTTTCCAATTGGGCGCGCAAAGCGATGACTTTGGGATGGGTCTCTGTGTATTTCTCCAAAAGTCCTTTGAGTTGATCCTGTAATTCGTCGTATCTGACCCGGCTGCGGTAGCGCACCGTGCTCATCACACGGATATTTTCAGGGCGTTTTTTAATTTCTCTTTGCATTTCTGCCAGGGTCAACTGATGGCTTTGCAAGGTTAGCCGAGCATTGTTTTGATCGAGTTCAAATTGTTTGATCTGTTCGAGCAGAAGCCGGGTGGTATCGTTAAAAAAACTGATACCGTGTTGCTGTTGAAAAGCCGCCAACTTGTTTTGGGATGATTGAAGTTCTGCCAATAACGTTTTGCGCTCACCCGAACGAAAGCGCCACACCCTTTCGGCCACAGAGCGAGAGACCTGCGCCGAAGAATTCTGAAAGATGTGGCTAATGCCATTGGCCATATCTGCCGCCAGTTGGGGGGTTGCGGCTGTGGCGATAATTTGGATGATATCGTTGCGGTTACCCGGTTGGATATCTATGGCTTTAAACAGGTCTTCGTCACTCTGATTCAAACCCAATCGGCGCTTGAGGTCTTTCAGATTGCCCCTGAGTTTAACGGTTTCGAGTAAGGTGCGCAAATTGGGCTCAAAATAGATTTCGGGATTGACATTGGTATTTTTATTGTGGCGCAACAAAACCGTTCTGGCCTGGTAATTGGGCTGAATTTGTTTGCTGGCAAACCATCCAGCACCGGCCCCCAAAAAAGTCACGGCCAAAGCCAGGGGCCAGCGCCGAAACAAACTGGTGGCCAAAAGCCTGAGATCCAACCCTCCGGGTGCTACAACAGCACCTTCAGGAGAAGCGTGTAACTCAGGCGTCTCTAAAACACCCGAATTCATAGAAGGTTCCTTTACAGGATTCAATTTCATTTTTCGCACTCTATCAAAGACAAAGAGGCCGTTTGTTTATCTTGCCTGATATTCAACTCCCGCGTCAGTGATCTCAACAGGATTTGCAACGCCATTTGGGGCTCTTTTCGGGGATTGCGAATCAGGGGGTAAAAGGCATTGTCCAATTCTGCCTGGTCTCCTTCCGACCCCAAAAAATCCGAATAGGCAATAACGCCAGGTAAATAATCCAAATAGGGTTTTGGGCTACCTTGGGGGGTGGTCAGGGGTTGACCAATCAAAGCCATTTGACCGGTCATGACCTGCCACAGCTTGGGACGCAACGCCAATGGCAAACGTTGGCGCCAGTAATCACGTAGCGTTTGCAGCTGGGCATCGAGGCCAGGCCAGTCGCGTTGTAAGACTTTTTCAATCGGGGTCATCACGGCCCACACCACCCCGGCCAATAAGCGACTCGACACACTTACATGAAAGCGGGGACGCAATTGATCCAGCCAGGTATTGTCATCGATTTCGAGCAGGAGATCTGTGGGAATGTCGATCAAGGTCTGACCTGAGACCAATTTATTCTCTAAAGACAGTCCCGGCCCAATATAACTGCCGGGTAACACCACCGAGCGTTTAATCTGGGTTCCCTGACCAACCACCACGCCCTGACCAAGCCAGGTTTGCGCCAAGCGAACCCCATGTTCAATCCGACAGTTATCTGCAATTAATCCGGGCCCAGTCAGATGCAGATCCGAAGCGAGATTGAGCTGAGAACCCAATAAAACCCCCTCTTTTTCGCCATAAGCGGGCAAGCTGATGCCATTGGAACCATTTTCGGCCAACCAGAAATGGGCCTGCCTATAACTTGCGGGGTCGTAGATGGGATGTACTTTGAGCGATTTGCCCAGAGGTAATTCACTGAAATTTTCCAATTGCTTTGCCAAAAGCCGCATCAGGTCTTTTTCTGTTAAGGCGCAGATCCCTTCAGCCAAACGCTGGGAGCCGAACAAGAGCAAACAGTGAGGTGCATGTTCTGGCAAGGTAAGGGTGAGACCTTGAATCAGCAGCAAATCTTGTCCTGCAACAAATTGCCAATTGCGGCGCAGTGCGATTGACCAGTCTGAGGTTTGCAAAGCAGGGGCGTATTCCAATTTCAGGCCCAAAGATTGACCTTGACCATATTTTCGGCTGATGCTGGGTCCCGCCCCAATCAGCAGCACTTCTTTGACCCCAAGACAGCTCAGGGTCTCCAATTGGTATTCGAGGATGGGTTTGCCCACCACAGGCAAGAGCCAGGGGCTTTGCCCAGGCAACAATGCATCCAGATGGGCGGAAATCTGCTCATCACGAAGAAGAATCACCCCTTTCATGCAATTTGCGCCTCCATCTCCAAGCTCGCCAGCGCCGCAGAGAGAGAGTCATAAATTTCAAACAATTGTTCAGTGCGGGTCAACTCTAGCACCAAGCGGGGAGAGGCTTGAATCCCTGCCAATAACAAACGGGATTGATGGTGAATACTGAGTTTCAAGACGCGTATCAGAGAGCCCAGTCCCGTGCTATCAAGCAATTTGACCTCACTCAAATCCAAAAGAACCACCCCAGGATGGGGCAAGACCGTTTGAAATTTTTTTTCAAAATCACGGCAGGTGGCTGCGGTTAAATTGCCTTCCAAATACAAAGTCACCCAATTGAGATTTGGCCGATATTCAACTTGAATGTACATGATTTCCTCCGAAATGGTTTGATAACTTTAGTCTAGAACTTTCACAGTGTGCTCTCTATCAGAGGCTTACGTCAGTAGCTGTCAGAAAATCCTGACAAGCCCCATCGATCAGATAAAACAAAACAAAAACAGAAAAAAAAGCGGCCCGAAAGCCGCCATTATCTGAGGTAAGAAACCATTTAGAGAACTTGGGGTGCTCTTTTTCCTGTGCGCAACATGCGCAGCACAAAGAGGGGGTTTCCGAGTAGGTAACGGCGCCAGAGCCGCAGGGGCTCTTGCAATAGCCGCCAAGTCCACTCCAGACCCAATTTGCGCAAAAGCTGAGGGGCACGGGGAATGCGACCTGAGTAGAAGTCAAACAACCCCCCCACGCCCATCATCAACGGAACCTGTAAGCTACCGGCATATTGGGCAATCCAGCGCTCCTGCTGAGGCGCCCCCATGGCAACCAAGAGGATATGGGGTTGAGCTTCCCGAATGGTTTTAACGATTTCAGCTTCTTGCGAAGCATCATAATAACCGTGGTGATGCCCCGCTATTTGCAAATCGGGCCAACGCAACTGGAGGTTCTGCACCAAACTCAAATTGACCTCGGGCCGCCCCCCCAAAAACCAAACCCGCCAGTTATTGCTGATTGCTTGCTCACACAATGGCACAAACATATCTGTCCCATTGAGATTTTCGATCAGGCTTTGGCCTGTCATGCGGGCCCCCAGCGCCACGCCACTGCCATCGGGCAGGAGCAGGTCGGCAGCTTCGAGGGCTTGGCGATAGGCCAAGTCAGACCAGGCCAAATTGAGACAATCGGCATTGACATAATAGAGCCGGGTGGGAATCCGGGCATGAACTCTTTCCGAGATCTCAGCCATGACCTGATCCAAATGGGCATTGCGCAGCTCAAGGCCCTGCAAGCGCAGGGAGGGCGAAGGCAACAATTCAGCCAAAATGGCTTGTGCATGGCGCTCCCAGCTAAAATCCAAAGCCCGTTGTAATCCTTTTTTCACCAAGGCATGGCGCGCTTGGGGGCTGACCATCAGGGTCAATAATGCTTGGGCCAAAGCGCCCTCTTCAAGGGGGTCGACCAAGCAGACCGCATCCCCCCCAACTTCTGCCAATGCGCCACGGTTAGAACTCAAAACAGGGCAACCCGACGCCATGGCTTCGACCAGGGGCAAGCCAAACCCCTCATAGAGCGAAGGCTGAAGATAGAGCTGGGCGTGGCGATAAAGCGTGGGCAAATCTGCGTCTTGTACAAACCCTGTAAATACGACATTTTCAGGCTTGTGCTCAGCCACCCATTGATGCACCCCTTCAGCGCCTTTCCAATCACTGCCAGCCAAGACCAACGTGTGTTTTTTTCGCAGGAAACTGGGCAAAGCCATCCAGGCTTTTAACAGGCCAATGTGATTTTTGCCAGGATTTTCAATGCGGGCCACATAGAGCAAATAGGGCTTGGGTTTGTCTGTTGACATCATCAGTCCCAATCGCGCAAGCCGCTCAAAGTCATCTGGGGCGGGGGGTTGCACAAAGCGGCTGGCATCATACCCGTTGGGGGCCAAACGGATCTGCTCAGGTGCTATGTCGGCCAATTCCACGAGGTCATCGGCTGTCTGTTGGCTGATGGCCACCAATTTGCCCGCCCGTTTTAACATCATCGGCAGCAGGCGGGTCAGGTAAAACTGACGCAGCGGATCGTATTTTTTGGGCAGGCGCAGAGGGGCCAAATCATGAACAGTGGAGATTTGGGGAAAGGTTTTTTGTAGCAATAATCGCCGATTACCAGCAGGAACAAACACCGCTTCAGGAACGGCTTTGCGCAATTGCCAGGGCAGAATTACTAAAAACCAGAGCAAAGACAGTATGGGGTGGCCCCAATAATTGGCAATACCTTTCACTCGGTGGGAGCCTGGGGCCAAACAAGTGGTCAATTCTGGCAAATCTGCATTTAATGCAACCAATTGCACCGAGGTCTGTTTTGAGAGTTCTTTGAGTGTGGCGCGAATATACTCAGAAATTCCCGACTGCCCCTGATCATAGGGCATGGCCAAATAGAGGATCGATTTGGGCTTCATACCCCGACCTCCAATCCCTGTTTGACTTCGGCTTCCATTAGACCACGCAAGTCGGTTAAATCATGCAAATCTTTGGGCAAAGCGCGATTGGACATTACACAGGCATAAGAATCTTTGTGATTGGGATCGTAACCGTGCATGCCCGGAATGGCTTTGAGCCCCATAAAACTGGGCACCATCAAGAGACCCGGTTTGAGTAAAAAGATCAGTTCGCCGAACCGGGTATCGCCAAAATCACAATGCCAGCGTTTAAAATCCTCACTTTGTAACATCCGGCCATCCTGAACTTGGGCCAGTGCCTGTTCAATCAAGGGACGAGCAGCAGGATTGGGAAACCAAAAGCGGGCCATGGTTGAGTCGTACATGGCGACATAGTCTTTGCCAAAATGCAACCCGAGTTTCTCAATCTCGGCAATCAGGTCGACGGTGCCAACCACGTCAGCCATGCCGTGATCAGAGAAAGAATAAAAACTCACTTCATCATAGTTTTCGCGGGCATGGGCGAGAATTTTTTTCAATTCTTGCTCATACCAGCGCAATTTTTCTTCGACCTTGAGATGTCGGGTTCCCACGCCGTGCATCAGACCATCAAGCGCAGGCAAATAGAGATAAGCAAAATGGATCTCCCCGGCTGAAATCTGCTGGTGGAGGGCGGCCAGGTTTTCAGTTTCGGAAAGACGCCAGTTGGAGCAGTGATAGGGAATGCCCCGTTGACTCAACCAATCAAAGATCGTGTCCCCCTGTAAGAGTCCGCCAGGCACAAAATAATCGCGTTTTTCGAGGTAATCAAAATGGGGCAAAACACCAAAGGGCACAGAATAAATCTCAAAATAGCCCGTATAGCCATAGGCCTTGGCCAAACACTTGCTCAACCAATGGCGTACCCGCCAACGATCAAAAAGGCTGCGGGGCAGGTGTTTGACCAAATTCATCATTTTAAAGGGCGATTTTTGGGGGTCATAGATAAAACTGGACCAATGGCCATGGGATTCAGGATAACGGCCCGAGAGAATACTGGGATCGGCCGCAGAAGAAAAGCCAAAGACGGTTTGTAGCGGCCGGGCATCTTTGATTTCATCAGCCATAAATCCATAGTGTTTATATATCTCCCAGCCCAGGGCGTCAAAGAAAGTAAACAGAGCCAATTTGCGTTTCATATTTTTACCTCAGTGGTTTAGATACCTTGATTATGCTGGGAGAGAGGCTTGAAAACAGTCAGAGCCCACCGCCAAGTGGTGTCAGAATCGCCGAAGTGAGTGTCAGAAAATTCTGACACAGATTCAGGTTTCCCCTGATACAACGGACCCTGTCCCAAAAGTTAGGCTGGATTCAGGAGGAAAGAAACATGCCCAAACCCATCAAACTACTCTGGATACATGACCGGGCCCGGGGCACCGGAGGGGCTGAACGCTATCTCACCCAGGTAGCACCAGCCCTGAAAGCCCACGGTTTTCAGTCTTCTCTGCTCTATGGCCCCGGTCACAGCCAGCCAGATTTCCTCAACGCTTTTGATACGGCCTGGCCCGCTGTGGATCTCAGCAAACAAATTCGCCAATTGCAACCAGACTTGATCTATTTACATCGCCAACCCGGTGCCCGCGACAACTGGAGCAGTGAGCTGGAAAGCCTTCTCTCATCAGGCATACCTGTTTTGCGCTTTTACCATGATCATCAGCTCTTTTGCCTGCGTGAACACAAATACACGGGATTTGGCAAAGAGACCTGCAGCCGGAACTTAGGAACCCACTGTTATCTTTGTCCGGGGATGTTGGTTAGAGAAGCTGAGGGTTTGGCCCTGCGCACCCTGGGCCCCCTAAAAGCGCAGCTGGGTTTGAATCAAAAGCTGGAGCGGGCAGTGGTGGCCTCTGATTATTTTGCCAATCATCTCGAAGCCCATGGCTTTGATCGCGCCCGCATCACAACCGCCCCGTTGTTTGCCGAACCAGAGAGCCCACGGCTCCCTTGCCCAGCTCAGAATCCCTGGCAATTTTTGTTTGTGGGCCAGTTGGTCACAGGAAAAGGACTGGATCTCTTATTGGAGGCCCTGGTTGCAGTACCGCAAGCGCAATTGGTGATAGCAGGAGAAGGCCGCCAAAGTGCATTGTATCGCGCCCAAGCAGCGAAACTGGGCCTGTCGGGTCGGGTTCAATTTGTGGGTCAGCTCTCTGCGGGTGAATTGGCCCATTGGCAGGACAAAGCGGCGGCGGTGGTGATTCCCAGCCGTGCCCCCGAGACCTTTGCCCTCACCGGCGTCGAAGCCATGGCATCGGGACGCGCAGTCATCAGCAGCGATGTGGGAGGGGTCAGAACTTGGCTCAAACCCGGTATCAATGGGCTGCTCTTTCCCAGTGGTAACATTCCAGCTTTGGCCTACGCCCTGCGCCGTCTTGGGCAAAACCCCGATTTAAGTGCCCGCATGGGGCAACATGGCTATGACTTATGGAAAGCTCAATTTCGCTTAAATCACCATCTCCAATTATTGGTTCCCGTCTTAAAACAGATGTCCGTTCAGCAAAGCCGTTTACAGGAGGCAATTTAAGATGATGAAGAAATGGACCGTGGCAGGAAGTCCCGCCTTGGAAAGAGACATTGATGAAATGATTTTGGGTCTGCGCAGCCGTCTCCAAGCATCATTCAGCCGTGAAGACTACAGTGCAGTGGTCATCGCTGGGGGTTACGGTCGGGGAGAAGGGGGGGTCCATTGGGTCAATGGCAAAGAAACCCTTCACAACAATCTCGATTTGGTGTGGGTGGCTCCCCACGCCTCACAATTGGAGCAAATTCGCAGCAAACTCGAAAATGAAGCCCGCCATTTTGAACAGGAATACGGGGTGGCCCTGGACAGCTTTGTGATTGATGAAGCTCGGCTCAAACGGTTGCCCTGCTTGGTCATGCTCTACGACATGAAGTTTGGCCACCGTTTGCTGATGGGAGAGGCCAAAAAATGGGAAAACATGATTCCCTATGATGTCAAAGCTATATTGCCCAGTGATATGCGCAATTTGCTGGTAAACCGCGGCTCTTTGTTGCTGATCAACCGCTGGCTTTTGGCCCAGGGAGAGCCCGATCCCGAACTGCGTCAACAGATCATTCGCCATGGTATGAAAGCAGTGATTGGTCTCGGAGATGCGCTACTCTTTATGCGGGGAGAATACCATTGGAGTTACCGTGAAAAACAACACCGCATGAACGCGGCACTGGATTTACCGGCCAAACTGCGTCAGGCTTATCATCAGGCGGCTGAATTCAGATACCAACCCGATTACGCGGCCTTTAAACTGACCGATCTGCAGCTCTGGAATGAATCCCTCTTGGACCTATTTGCCCAAGGGCATCAGCGCTTTGAAGCCTGGCGCTTGGAGGTGCCCTCAGTGCTGTTTACCTGGAAAAATTACCCCAGCCGAGCCATTTCACACAGCTTGCGTGCTGAATGGCGCTTTCGTGGCACCCGCTTGCGCCGCTTAAAACACTTTATTTTTAACCAGTCTTATTCACACCGCCTGGGACTGACCACCAATCTGGGCCTGCGTTTTCAGGATAACGCAAGTCTTTTGGCCCTGATCTTTCCAGCGGTGGCTTACGAGCTGTCTGATTCCGATTATTTGGGTTTTGTTCGCGAGCAATTAAACGCCAAAGCCCTGACTTTTCAAGATCTGCTCGGGGATTTTTTGATGGCCTGGGGCGGCTATTTGGATCCCGGTCTTTTGCCCCGGCTCAAAATCTGGCAGAAAAAACTTCAACATCTGGAGGTGGCAGCATGATCGTACTCAGCGCAGATATTCACCACAGCAGTTTGGGCACAGGGAATCAAGCCCACAGCAATTTGTCCGAGCCAGAAACGGCCTTGATCTTCTCCGAATTATTGCGGGAATACGGCGTTAAAGCCACGTATTTTGTCAGCGGCAAAACCTTTCTCGAAGACCCCAAAATCATGGCAAAGATTACCCAAAATCCCTTACTTGAAATCGGCGGCCACAATTGGGATTGTTTTGAGCCACAACTGTGGCACCGGATCTGGAACAAAGCGGTGGGTTCTTATAACGGACCTGCTTGGTACCAAAAACGGGACGCTGAAAAGACCCTTGCAATCATTGAAGCCCATACGGGCCGCAAACCCAGCAGTTGGCGCAACCATATGTATAAACATGGCCCTTATACCGAAAAGGTACTCAAGGAGCTGGGGATTCAGATTTGTTCGGATGGGGTGCGCAAAAACAGCAATGGACCTGAGTTGCATCCCACTGGGTTGTACAATTTTGCATTAAACATTATCCCGGATCATGAACATCTCTACCATGCTGAACGCACCCCTGAGTGGGTCGAACAGTGGGTCAAACGCTACCGTTGGTCCGATGATTTTGGCTCTGAATCTTACTCAATTGACGTTTGGACAGAGCTGGTCTTGGAGCAACTTCGCAGCAACGAAGCGCGGGGAATCATTTCTAATTTGATCTTGCATCCTATTACCATGTATCTCTGCGATCAATTTGCTTCGGCCAAACGTATCTTGGCCTATATTTCGACACGTCCCCAAATGACCATGACTGAAATAGCCAGCGCCCAGCTTCAGAGAGAGAGGATCGCTGCATGAGCCTACCCAAAGTGAGCATTATTCTGAGGAATAAAAACAGTGAAGAAACCATGGCTGAAGTGCTCAAAGCCTTGTATTCTCAAGACTTTGATGATTTTGAGTTGATTGTCATGGACTCTGGCAGCCGGGATAAAAGTTTAGAATGGGTCCAACCCGCTGCAGCACAAATCTACCAACTTGACCCCGCTGACTATTTTCCTGGCAAGGTACTCAACCAAGCGGCCCAAAAGGCCCAGGGAGAAATATTGGTCTTTCTCAACAGTGATGTGGTGATGTTAAATAAACAGGTTTTGACAGAATTGTTAAAGCCCTTTGCAGATGAAGCCGTGGTGGCCAGTTTTGCGCGCCAAGTACCCCGCCCTGAAGCCGACCCCTGGGTGCGCCGAGATTACACCAAGGCATTTCCGAGCGAAGGACCCGCCCCCAGGTGGATGACCTTTTCTTTGCCTCTGGCGGCGATGCGTAAAAAAACCTGGCAGAAAATGCCCTTTTATACCTGGGCTTGGGGCTCAGAAGACAGTGAATGGGGTCACCGGGCCCTTCAACAGGGCCTGAAAATCGCCTATGTGCCCCAAGCCGAAGTGATGCATTCTCACAATTACACCCTCAAACAACTCTATGGCCGACGCTTTATTGAAGGTGAAGCCGACGCCTATATGCAATCTTCGGCCTATCCGCTTTGCAAAGGGCCCTTGCGCGTTTTGGCTGACAGCCTGCGCGATCTGACTATCAGTCTGAAACAGGGACAAATCAAGGAAGGTGTGATGGCCTTTCCCCGCAGGCTGGTCTTTCATCTGGCCCATTATCGGGGTTGGTGTCACGGTTGGAAACGACTTCAAGCCCATTCCCAGGATGCCAGCAAAGGCCAAGTGACCGTTTTACAAAGCCACCCCGCTGCTTAAACTTTGGTCTCAACTCAAGCGTTTCAGAAAATTCTGACATCAACTGTCTTAAAGCCCTGAATGTGTTTGGATCTGCTGGGAGATATGCTGAACATAGCCGGGAAAAGCAAAATTCACCCCGGTCAGTGCAAAAACCGGAGGTCTTATGTTTCAAGCATTTTCAACCTTAAGAACCAACTTAAAAGCAGATTTGTGTAAATTTAAAAACAGTTGGCCCTTTGCTCCCCTATTTTGGAAATCCCTTCTACATCCCCGCTTTATGCCGGTATTGCTATTCAGATTGGCTGGTTATTTTAATCAATTGCATTGGAGTTTGCCCTCCAAATTTTTTGCCTTGGCAAATCAAATCTTGTTTGGCTGTGATATCGCCAGGGGAGCCCAGATTCAGGGGGGCTTGTATTTACCTCATCCCAATGGCGTTGTGATCGGTGAATATGTATCCGTGGGCAAAAATTGTATTTTGCACCAAGGGGTGACCCTCGGAACCCGAGGCGAAGAACATGAGATTGATAACCCGCATATTGGCGATGAAGTTGAAATTGCTACAGGGGCCAAGATTCTCGGCGGGGTATTCTTGGGAGATTATGCTCGGATTGGGGCCAATGCCGTGGTGCTCAAGGATGTTCCCACTTACGGCGTTGCTGTGGGTATTCCCGCCCGGGTGGTCAGATTAAGGCCCGAAGCCCATGTGAAAGATGAAGCCAGCCCTGCGAAAGTGTTAGCTTAGTCATGAAATACCTGGCGTTTTTTGCCTTTTTATTGGTGGGCCCCCCATTGTTGGCTGCGGGATTGCATCAATCAGCCAAATTGCGCCATGTGATTATCCCCCTCTTGGTGTTTTTGACGGTCAAAACCATCGACATTAACTTTGTCTCAATGGAGTTTTACAGAGGCACTGCCAAAGGATTTGAGGTCTCTTTGATCGATATTCTGGTGCTGGGGATGTTGGCTGCCCTGTGGCTCAGACGGCACCAATTCAAGCTCACAGCTTGGCCCCCTGGTTCGACTGTCTATTGGCTCTACTTTGCCTTTTCAGCGCTTTCTGTGGTCAATGCCGGAGAACCTTTGTTTGTGGGATTTGAGCTGTTTAAAATGGTCCGCATGTACCTGCTTTTTTGGGTGGTCAGCCATTGGATTCAAACCCCGAGACAATTGCAGTGGTTTTTGAGGGCGGTGGCCCTGGTGATGTTGTACATTTTTTATGAAATGCTCAACCAAAAATACCGATTGGGAATGTGGCAGGCAAAAGGCCCCTTTCCACATCAGAACTCCCTGGTCATGTATGTCAATTTGTTTAATTGCCTGCTCTTTTCTTATGTGCTCAATCAAAAGCGCGGTTCTGCGACTGTGAGCCTGTTTTGGCTGGGGTTGTTGGCAGTGGGCATGTTATGCACAGTCTTTACCTTCTCTCGGGGAGGAATGTTATTTTTGGCCTTGGGATTGGCTTTGGTCTTTGTCTTTTCTTATACTCCCCGCCAAATTAGCCTGCGCAAAACAGCGGTCCTGCTCTTGGCGCTGATCATGGGGGGAGCGATCGCCTGGAAAGCCAGTGACTCGATCCAGGAGCGCTTTGAAACCGCCCCTGAAGAATCCATGGAAGTGCGTCAGGTCTTGGCGATTGCTGCCCTGCGCATGGTGGCAGATAAACCCTTGGGAATCGGCTTAAACAATTTTGGCCTCAAAATCAATCCCCCCTATCCTTACGGGGATCATATTCCCCGCAAAGAGAGCACAGATTCCGAAGATGAGGAAGAAAAAGGGGGATTGGTAGAAACAGCATACCTCATGGTCGCGGCCGAAGCCGGTTGGCACAGTTTATTGCTTTATCTGATCTTGCTTTGGGGCTTTGCCTTTCGGGCCTTTCGGCTCTATTTTCAAGCCCATAACCCCGTTTATAAAGCTTTGGCCTTGGGATTGGCCGCTGGCCAGGTTTCGATTTATTTAGAAACCTGTTTTGAATGGGTACTTAAACAATCCAATAATTTTTACCAATTGATGCTGGTCTTTGCATTAATCTTGGTTTTAGAGCGCTTAGAAAAACAATACCGAATGCAAAATCTCAGGTTATTCACCCTGCGTCAGAAAAGTCCGACAGCGAAAGCGGTGAAAGTCTGATTCTTGCAGTGATGCCAAGGCTTTAAGCTAAAGAGAGAGAACTCGGAGGTTGAAATTTTATGCGTATCTTGGTTTTGACCAATTATTACCCCCCTTACAGCGTTGGCGGTTACGAAATTGCCTGTGAAACCACTGTCAATTGGCTGCGTCAGCGGGGGCATCAGGTGTTGGTATTGACTTCACAAGGCCCCAACGAAACCCCGCGTGAAGAAGAGCATATCTTGCGCCGCTATGAGCGGATAGACTATCTCTCCGGGGGTTACCGGCAAAAATGGCAAACAGAAAAAAAGAATTACGAACTCACCCGCGAAACCATTCAAGCGTTTAAACCTGATTTGATCTATCTTTGGAGTATGCGCCTGATTTCATTGGGCCCGATCTATGCTGTTGAAAAATCACAGCTGCCCAAGGTCTATGAATTTGGGGATTTTTGGCCTGATTCCTACCTCAAACCCGGGTTGGGTCCCTGGATACGCAGAAAGCTAAAAGCCACCCTACCGGGCCTGATCGGGGGGCCTTTTAAATTGGATCCCGTGATTTCAGTGGCACAATGGATGAATCCAGAAATACGCAGCAAATACCGCAGTCAAAATGTGGTCTATATTCCCAATGGCATTGCTATCCCTGCAAATCGAAGTACACCTGATTGGCATGCGCCCCTCAAAGCACTGTTTTTGGGACGGATTGACCCCGAAAAGGGATTACATTTGGCCCTTGAAGCCCTGTTGCGGCTAAAAGAACTGGGAATAAATTTATCCTTAACCGTGGCAGGCAAAGGCCAAAGCGCTTATCTCGACGAGTGTCGCCAATTTGTCTCTACCCATGGCCTCGAAGCACAGGTCAAATTTGTTGGCTGGCAATCGAATCCAACCGCCCTTTACAGCCAACACCACCTGCTTTTAATGCCCACCACCATGCGTGAGCCGTTTGGATTGGTCATTGTAGAAGCCATGATGTCGGGGCTGGCTGTATTTGCCCCTCATGCTTATGGACCCGCTGAGATTATCCAACATGCAGAAACGGGCATTTTGTTTGAGCCCGGAAACAGTGAAAGTCTGGCCAAGGCCCTGCTTGAGCAGCTCAATTATCCAGAGCACCTCAAAGCAATAGGGTTAAGGGCGCAGAAAGATGCCGCTGAACGCTTTGGTCTAGACACCGTCAAACGCCAAGTTGAACAGGTCTTGATTCAAGAACGGGAGAAGCAATCATGTCGGGCAAGTTAAACGAATCCTGGCTCAGCAGCACGCTGAGTAATTATGGCCTCCTGGCGTTGCGCATTGGCAGCATGCTTGTGCTGACCCGCTCCCTCTTTCTGGGACTCAACCAAGAAGAATACGGCTTTTGGGCCCTGATTTGGTCGATCTTCAGCTATACCCTTCTGCTCGATTTTGGCTTTGGAACAGCCGTACAAAAATGGACCAGCCAAAGTTCTGCCCAGGGAGACTGGCAGCGTTACGGCCAATTGCTGAGTTCACTTTTGCTCAGTTATGGCTTAATGGGAGGCTTACTGGCTTTGCTGTCGTTTCCAGTGTCCCAAGCATTGCCCCATTGGTTTCATTTTGCTTCAGACCCCACGCCCTATCAGCACTTATTTTTGGTCTTTGGCATTGGCAGTGGTTTGTTGTTTCCCACGGGCATGGCCGCAGAAATGCTGCGAGGTCTGGGTCAATTGCGCCTGCGCAACCGGATTCAGGCCCAAGGGGTCTTGCTGCAAACCGTTGGCAGTTTATTACTCTTGCATTTTTGGCCCAATTTAATGGCACTCACACTTTGGACCCTTTTAAGCACCTTGTTGACCAATGTTTGGCTCTTTCGCAAAGCTTGGCAGGGCTTGCCCCATCAGTTCCAATTGGGGCGTCCGAGTTTCAGCCTATTAAAAGAAGTGGCTGGGTTTAGCTTCTTTGCCTGGTTAATCACCTTAAGCAATTTGATCATTTTTCGCAGCGACCAGGTCGTGATTGGGGCCACCTTGGGTGTGGGCGCGATTGCGGGTTACCAAATTGCCGGCAGAGTGGCAGATCTCTTTCGTCAACTGTCCACCCAACTCCATGATTATTTGGGCCCCCTGGCCGCCAGGGCCCACGCGCAAGGGGACCATGAAATGATTCACCAAACCCTGCTCAAATCCGCCAGATGGGTCAGTTTATTGGCCGTGTTGATGGGACTGCCTTTGGCCTGGGTGCTGCCAGATTTACTGCAGATCTGGCTCAATCTCAGTGATCCCAATTTGGTTCTCTGTGCACGTTTATTGCTTTTCTCGATGTTTGTTCAAGTGAGTCTGCGCAGCAGTTCAACCCAAATCTTGCTCATGTGTCAAATGGAACGCCCGTTGATGTGGGGAGGAATGATAGAGGCACTGTTAAACCTGAGCCTGAGTTTAATTTTGGCTTCCCGATGGGGAGTTTTGGGAGTGGCACAGGGAACATTGATCCCGAACTTGCTGATGGCCGTCTTTTTCCAATTGCCACTGGTGCAAAAAGCCAGTGGTATTACACCGCTGCGCTATTTTCTGAACACGTCTGGCAAGGCCTGGTTGGCAGGGTTATTGGCTTCGCTCATGATTTGGCCCCTGTGGCTCCAATTGGCAGCGCTTCCCCCCGTTTTGCGCATTGTTCTCGGCGGTATGGGGGCAGGGCTGGTGAGTTTAATCTTTGTCGTGAGCATGGGGCTGACAAAAGCAGAAAAACAAAGTCTGATGACGCAGGTTTTTAAACGAATGAATCTGAAAAAAAACCCTCAAAAGGCTGTGGCAGCTTAGTGTGGAAAACATTTCCCAAAACGTTCGAGTTCGCGTAAATCACCGCGAAAGCGGAGTTTGCCAGTCAAAATCAGACGGGGCAGTGAAACCTGATCGTTGAGAAAGCGAATCCAACTGCGACTATCGAGCTTGAGTGAGAGTTTGGGCTTGCCCTGTTTGCCGGGCAAAACCTTCAGTTCACGGGGGCTGATCACCAGGGTGGTCTGAAGCGATTCCTGACCATAAAAGTCAAAATGCAAGGTACTGTGCCAATCACGGGCCGGGCTACGTTGAAAGAGATGCGGCAAATAGCGCAAAAACCCTTTTACAGATGTTGGCCTTAGGCCACTGTGCACAAATTTGAGAGTCTTGTGGGGAAATCGCTTGCGGGCGTGAGCTTCAGCATCAGAGCCTTTGATCACGTAGAGAGTCTCTGTTTTGGCCTGAAGGGGTTTGAGAATATCTCTCACAAAGCCCGCCCGATCGGCCTGAAAGGGAGCAATCACATCCTCTCCGGCCGGACAAACAGCCATGCAATAAGCGGCTTTGTAATTTGGACCATAAGCCAAACTCTGCCACATACTCATGGTTTCCCCTGTGCTAACACGTTCAGCGTATTCTTTGGCATCTTTGCTTTCAATGACCTGGTGGAGCCAGTCTTCAAAGCCCCCCATAAACTCACGGTAATTGTGGGTATAACAGGCATTAAAGTCGAACTCACCCTCTGTGCCAATGGCCCCAACTGGGCAGGCCGCCACGCAGAGTTTGCAAGACAGGCAGGGATTGTAATCAAGGGGCTGACTCTGGCTTTCAATCACCGCTTCGGTCAGCACCGTACCGAGCAGAATAAAATTGCCAAAGCGCGGGTGTATCACATTGCGGTGGATGCCCATTTTGCCCAAACCAGCGGCTTCAGCAATCGGTTTGTGTGACACAAGATGGGGTGTCTCTCCGGGCATACGTCCCACCTCCATCGGGAAAGCCATCGGTGGATTAAGTGTGCGAATGCCCTGACTTTCAAGGACCTTGGCGATGCGATGACAAACATCGTTGACGTCCTGACCAACATGGTGAAACTCACCATTGGCCAATGAGCGCATCGGTGAACGCACCGGTTCTCGGTTCATGCGACAAACCACGCTGATCAGGGTCTTTACAGACGGAAAAATTTGCAGCAGCCCCTGACGTTGTAGCTCAATTTCTGGACGGTCAATTGAGACAAAACCCACGTCATCAGCGCCAGCCTCCAAACACAGGTTTCTCAGCCTGTCGATATTGATCTGGGGAAAAGAAGTCATTTGAAGCATGAAAGATCTCCTTGAATTCTACCTACCAGTTGGTAGTCAATAATCTAAAAAAATTTTATCTGCGCAGATTGTCCCAAGCGGTTGCCATGACCTGTTCAAAGAGGCCAGGGTCCTGTTGAACCCGGGCAATCTGCAAAGCCCCTTGCAAGGCCGTGCCCAACAAGAGTGCTTGGACTTCGGGATCATGGCGAATAGCCAACAGTCCCTCCGCTTGAGCATTGCGAATCAGTAATGCAAGGGTTGCTCGCTGCTCTGAGATCAGTTCTGTCAGATGGTGCTGCATCTCGAGTGGCAAAGCCAAATATTCTGCACTGGCCATGCCACAAGGGCAAATAGATTCCTGATCCAGTAAGGCACGAAAAAAAGCCACATAACCTGAAAATTGCTGGGCTACAGGCTGGAGCAATAGCTGACGACACCAGGCTTGAAAACCCGTGCGGTAGTGGGCCATGACGGCGGTCCCCAAATCTTCTTTGGCGGGAAAGTGGTAGTGAATACTCGCTTTTCGCAAATCAAGGGCCAAGGCAAGATCCTGGTAACTAAAGCCCAGATAACCCTTTTGTACAAAGAGCCGAGATGCTTCAGTCAACAAGCCCGTTCGCGTTTCGTTGTGTTTTGCCATAAAACAATTCTACCTATTGGTAGGTAAATTGTCAAATGATGTCAAAACCTACGCTACCGGCCCTGTTCACCCATCAAAGTCTTGCAGCAGTAGCTCACTGGCCTGCACATTTCTTCAATTCACGCGCGTAGTCCTTGAGCATGGCAGCCAACGAAGGCCTGTCTTTGAATTGAACGTCAGTAACTCGCCACTGACCCGAAAACTGAGCGAGCGCAAGTCGATCGCTCCAGCGGTAAGCATGGTGACGATGACCGGGCGGGAAGCGTTTATCGACATAAACCAAGTCGGCTTCAAGTAAAACGTCTTTTTCTTGTTGCACGACTTTGAGCCGATTGAGCACAGTCGCCCCTTCATAATGATTGACGAAAAAATCGCCTTCTGCAAAAGGGGCCTTTTGATCTTGGGGTGTGGCTTTTTGACAGAGACCCTCCGCCACCTCGGTCTGTTGAAGCAATTGGTTCAGCTCGGGTGATAAGAGGGGTTTTATGGGGGCCAATTCTGGACCATATGGAAGACCTTTTCCGGGATGGCGGAGCGTCCAAAGGTAAAATTGACGACCTGTTTCCCAAGCGGATAGAGGTTTGGGTTTTGCCATCACGGTAGAAGTCGCCGTAAAAAGAAGCAGACAGGTGCAGAGACTTAGTTTGATCACTTTGATCATTTAATCACTCCTCAATGTTTAACTTTCATCAAAGATACACACCCAATACAAATCCACCTGATCTCCGACTCAGTTGGGAGCGGGGGGCAAGCCGCCTTTATCGGCATCTTTCCAACGTTTGGGTATGGGCTCTTTACTAATATCAATTTGGTCTTTGCCTTTCGCACTCATTTGCAATTGCGGGCAATTCATTTTCCATTCCAATTCCCATTGGGTATGATCATCCAAAATACGGTGGGTCTGTTCACCTTTGTGCTGCACTACTTTGAATTCAAATTCTGTCGCGGGTTCGGTGTAATAGGTGGAATCATTTCCATTTTCTTTGCGAAAGCGCGAACAGGTGGCACGCACCTGCGATTTATTCAGTGTTTGGCCTGCTTTGAGATAATCTGAGTGAAAGACAATTGTATAAATGGGAATATAAAGAGTCGTCTTTTCTCCTTCACTGGGGTCGAGAAAGAGCTTCACCACCTTGTCTTCCTCGTAGAGAAAGCCAAAACTGTCTTTGCCCCCACCACAGAGTTCCCGGCTTTTGAAGGTGTAAAACTCATATTCACCGCAACTTAAATCAAACAAAACCGTCTGAAAATTGGGCCAATCCAACTGAGCGATGTCCTCTTGGAGGTTCTGGCAAGCCCCCAAAGAAAAGCTGGCAACAAACAAACAAATAGCCTGTTGCCAATATTTCAGCCAATTTGACTTAAGTTTGATTAGATTTTCCCTGATGTTCTTCACGGGCAGTCCTTTAACCAAAGGTTCTGATTCAAGAATGCCCCCAACAAAGCGCATTGTCAATGCCCCAACAGAGATACACGGTTGTTTTCAAGCTGCTTGAGAGGCAAACATCTGATTCACCGCTTGTAAGAGGTTTTCTCCCAAACGCTCCCAGGTAAAGTGTTGAAGCACATGTTGGCGACCTGCTTGGGCCATTTGGGCGCTCACCTGGGGGTGTTGCAATAAATCGATGATTTGGGCAGCAAAAGCCGTCGGGCTGACACCAAAACGCACCTGTTTGCCCTCGATCAACCCCAATCCCTGAGCCCCAGTGGGGGTAGATACCACGGGTTTGCCCATGGCCATGGCCTCGATAATTTTGAGCCGGGTGCCCCCGCCAATGCGAATCGGCGCAATATACACATCACAAGCGGCATAGGCTGGGCGGATATCAGGCACACCACCGGTCACTTCAACACCGGGATAAGCAGAAAAGGCCTGTATTTCAGGGCCCGGATTTAAGCCCACAATACGCAGGCGAAAATCCCCAATTTTTTCGCGCAAAAGGGGATAAACCGCCTGCATAAACCAGGTAATCCCCTCTGCATTGGGCGCATAGTCCATTGCCCCCGTAAAACAGAGCACAGGCTCTTGATCTGAACGGGCCCAGATCTGTGGAGAGAAATAATGATGGTCCACGCCGTTGCCAATAATCATGGGACTGACACCAAAGTTTCGCGACAAAAAAGCTGCATCTTCAGGAGAACAGACCACCTGCTTGGGAAAGCGTTGAATTAAACGACGCTCCAGCCGGTGCAATTTGAGATAGTTTTCTCCAAAGCTGGCGCGGGCCTTGATTCCTTTAATATACGGCCAACTCTCTTGCATAAACTCCAGATCGACCCGGTTGCGGTCGGTAATGACAGGGGTATCAGGGGCAACTTCTGGCAGCAGATCATACAGGTATTGGGTCAGACAAATGTCTTCGGCAAAGATCAGATCAAAGTGTGCTGTAAGCAATAATTTTCGCAACTGTGAGCGCACAGCGGGCAAATCCCAGTGAAACATGGTTTCGGGTTGTTGAGAAAACAGCCTTTGGGCCAAATTTCGCCAAGGATTAAGTTGTACTGGCACACGAATCACCCGTTCGCAAAAGGCTTCAAAGACCCCTTGATGGGCTGCAGCAAGATGATCTGGGTCCAGCGAAAAAAGGGCCACCTGATGGGCCGAGGCCAGACTTTTGAGCAAATGAAACACCCGTTGATGGGTGCCCCGATTGAGTGGATAAGGCAAATAGGGCGTTAAATACAGAATTTTCATCGTTCCTCCTTTAATAGGCACCACGGCCACCGAGCACGGCTTTAACGGTTTTGAGTAAAAGCAAAAAATCCAATTTCAGACTGCGATTGAGAATATACGCTTGGTCCATTTGCACCTGTTGGCGAAAGGGAATTTCACTGCGGCCACTGACTTGCCAGATACAGGTCAGGCCCGGTCTAACATCCAGCCGTTTGCGATCTTCGGGGGTGTAATCTGCCACCTCTCGGGGTACAGGGGGTCGGGGCCCCACCAGGCTCATGTCCCCTTTTAAGACATTCCAAAGCTGGGGCAATTCATCAATGCTGTAGCGGCGAATCACACGCCCAATTCGGGTAATCCGGGGATCCCGTCGCGATTTAAAAATCACCCCGTCTTGGGATTCATTGAGGTCAGCCAGGCTGTCTTTGAGCGCTTCGGCATTGAGCACCATCGAGCGAAACTTGTAAAAGCGAAAGATCTGCCCATCTTGGCCGACACGGTCTTGGGCAAAGTAAACTGGCCCGCCATCTTCGGATTTGATCAACAGAGCCGTGAGCGCAAAAAGTGGGGATAAGGCCAGCAAAGCAGTGGCTGCTCCAGCCATATCCAGTCCACGTTTGAGCTGGGCCCCCAACGCCAAGTAAACCTGGTTTTGAAAAGGGACAACAACGCGTGACCGACGCTGAAGTCTCAGCTGTTTTTCGTACGCATTCAATAAACGAGAAACGGGTTTGGTTGTCGTAGACATAGGTGTTTTCCTCCTGTTATTAGCATCCCAAATCCAAGTGGAGAAAACAGTCAGGCAATCCTGCGTTTTTTGTGAGAATTTTCTTCAATGAGGCCGAGGTACAGCCCATGTAATTGCTGACCAATGGCGTCCCAGGTGTAAGATTTCAGGGCTTTTTGCTTTCCGGCAGCTCCCAAAGCCCGTGCAAAGGCCTGGTTTTCGAGCAGCCCTTGGGCCAATTCAAACAAAGCCTGAGGTGAAGCAAAGCGCAGGCCTGTTTTTCCGTGTTCAACCAAATGCTGTAACCCCCCGAGATCAGAAACCAAGACAGGTTTGCTGCGCATCCAGGCTTCGAGCACGACAATCCCAAAAGGCTCATGACGGGAAGGCAAAACACATATTTCAGCCGCTTCATAGGCATCTGCCAAAAGGGGGTCAGCGGCCTTTAAGCCAGGAATCAACCAAACACGTTGCTGAAGATGTTGGTCCACAATCAAGCGCTCCAGCGTCTGTTTATAAGCCCCATCGGTAATCGGGCCGACAAGCACCAAACCCGTATTTTGGGGCAATTTGGGCAGCAATTCCAACAAAGCGGCTTGGTTTTTTTGTGGATCGATACGCCCAACACAAAGCAATAGCCGCAGTTCTGCGGGAATTCCAAAGTGGTTGCGAAAACGCTGGGCATCCACCTGGGAAAAGCGACTGGGATCGACCCCATTGGGCAAGTGAATCACGCGTTTTGAGGGAAAAGCAGCCTGGGTTTTGAGGTACTCGCTGTAACCCACACAAATCAAGGCGTCCGCGTCTTGCAGAGCGCTTGCTGTGCCATACGAGGGATCGAGCAAGCGCCCAAAGTGAAAATGGCCACTGACAGGGGAGCGCATCTGCGCGATTTCGGCGCTGGGCAGCTCCATATGGCCCCCATGAAAAGAAACCACATAGGGCAAATTGCGCTTGCGGGCCACCCGACGCACCAGGCCCGCCACACGCTGCATACCATGGGAGTGCAAAAGGTCGAGCCGGGGCAGTGAAAGCAAATGGCGTTCCAAGTCTGGCACAAAGGGATTCCCGCCTTTTTTATCCAATAACAAGCGGCCTTCGGGCTTCAAACCCAGATACGGGTATTGGTAATCAAAGCGGTGGATATGGATACCTTCGGATTGTTCTGTAGCGGTGGCACTGAGGGCCTTGGTGGCCAGGATATCTGCCTGAACCCCCCACTTTTTTAGCTGCCGGGCGCTTTCCCAGACAACACTTTCAGTTCCACCCCATTCTTCAAAGGCAAAGCGGCGGGCAATTTGCGGAATAATCAAATCTTTAAACATGGCTGTAAATCTCCTGTGGGGCGTAAAAGTGAAAAGACATCAAGACGTGATTCTGAGTTTGTCGACGTTCAATTTGCAGCGTTTCGCAAAGTGCCTGCATCAGCCAAAGGCCACGGCCAGATTCGGCTTGAGCGGAGGGACAAGTCAATTCCACGTTGGGTGTCCAGGGCTGGCCATTGTCGCTGAGAGACAAGTCAACCCCTTGGGGATTGAGGCTTGCCATCACTTGCAATTGGGTGGCTTGAGAGTGAGAGAGAAGATTATTGGTCGCCTCCAGCCAGAGCAATTGAATTTTTTGAATTTGGGTATCGGTCACTTGGTTTTGCAGCAGCCAGAGATGCAAATCCGAAAACAAATCATCCAAAGCTGCAGGAGTGACCTCAACTTCGGCTGAAAAGGTTAAAGCTGTGAGTGCGATCATCAAAGCGCTGAGATCATCTTTCAAAGGGGTTTGGCCATGTAAGCCAGCCACGAGTTCAGGGAGAGACCCTGCACCCTGCTCTGAAAAACAGGCCGTTAAAGCCCCCAAACCTGTTTTTGACTGGTATCGGCTGTTTTCAAACAGGCCATCACTGTAAAGCAACAATTGGTCCCCCGCTTGTAATTGTGTGATTAATTCAAAGTCTGCTCCCAGGCTCTCACAGGACTGAATCCCAATTGGCATAGCAGTTTTGCCTTCAAGGGCAATCACGTCGGTACCCCGGCGAAGCAGGGGAGCAGGATGCCCGGAATTGCACAATTTTAAATCCCCTGACTCCAAATCCAGATGTCCAATCACCAGGGTAATATAATGGTTTTCGAGCAAGGCACTCATTCGCTCTGATAGCGCACGCATGATTTGCCAAGGAGAGGTATAGCCCTGAGAAATCTGGCTCTCTAAGGAGTTGCGCAGTGCCATCATGACCAAAGCAGCGGCCAGACCATGGCCCGAGACATCGGCCAGACAAAAGAGCCGGGTTTGAGCACTGGGTTCGTAAACACTCAAAAGGTCGCCACTGACCTGGTTGAGAGGCTGATACAGCCAATCCAAATTCAAGTTGGCCGTGGCGGGTTGAGCAGGGGGTAAACTGAGCTGTTGTACCTGAGCGGCCAAACTCAGATCCGCTTGCAATTCCAACAACTGTTTTTCCCGCTCCAAACGCAGGCGGCGGTGGCTGATAATATGCTGGACCCGGGCCAGCAATTCCCCTTTGAGAAAAGGTTTGAGCAGGTAATCTGTGGCCCCGAGGGCAAAAGCCTGTTCCAGACATTGGTTGTCAGCGGTTAACATCACCACGGGGGGATCTCCCAGATCAAAGTGAGGCAAAAGCGTCAAACCGTTGCCGTCAGGCAGATTGATATCCAGTAAAACCAGGTCGAATTCGCCTCTTTGTAGGGCTTCCTGTCCGGTTTTCAGGGTCTCAACGGCGGTGACTTGATAACCCGCTTTGCTCAGAAATCGGCATAACAAGCCTTGGATCGCAGGATCATCTTCAATGATTAAGATTTGGTCCATGGTACTTATTTCCAGAGCAGTGGGGCTTGGGAATTCTGACGATACCAATCGCGATTTTGTGCGCCACTGGACTCGGCCCAGGTTTTAAAATCCAGATATGCGCTTGAAATTTCGGTTTGTTCGGCAGGATAAGTCCAAAGATTGGGAATATTCAAAGCCCAGGGCAAGTTGCTTTTGGTTTTGTAATAATTGCCTGGAGCAGAATTGTCATCGCGGGTTTTAAACAACGCGCTGCTGGCTCTGTCGGTGGGGGGGTGATTGGGCAGATGTATTTCATAACCGCGCTGATCGGTGCGGTAGATAAAGGGATTATACGGAGGCAAGCCAATGGCCGTATTGGCAACGGGACTTTTGAGCGTCAATTTGAGCCCAAAAGACTGCCCTGGCCGACCTGCGCAGCCAATTTGGGTATTGTAAAAACGGCATTTGCCAGTACCTTGGGTCAGATAGCGGCTGGCATCGTCAATCAGGTTAAAGACCACATTTTTCTGCCCATTTTCGGGGGTTAAAACCTTGCTTTGATTGCCGATGGTCAATTCCGCTTTGGCGAGATTGCTGGGGCTGATGCCGGGGATTTCCAATGCGAAGGCATTGTGTAAGTCGGCCCCCCGGGCGGCTAATTCAAAATTGACCTGGATATCTTTGACTTGTCCCTGGCTGTTGGTAATATTCTCGAAGGCGTAATTCAAAACCAGGTCATTCATATCATAATCGCCTTGGGCTGGCCAATTGTCCTCAAAGGCCAAAGTGCTGCGCTGGCCCTGCTCAGGATAATACTGATAAAAAGCGCGTGTGGCATCTTGCGGAAACTGATCATTGGCGTCGAGCACACCGTCTTTATCGCTGTCGATGGCTTCGGGCAAAGGCTTCAGCGCAGAGCTGTCCACCGCTTCGGGGGGATTGGCACTCAAAGTAAAGATCACGTCGTTAAAATCATGATCACAACTGCTTGAATCTCGAGGCATATCTTCCAGTCCGAGCACCGCTTGTTGCGTGGCCTGATCGTAAAGCAGAACCGTGTGGGCTCTGAGTGCCGGATCAGTTTCTGGGTTTAAGCTACTGAGTGTGGTAAAAATGCGTTTGCTATCTAAGCTGGACTTGACTCCCTTGCTGCTATCAAAGCCATCGGAGACAATCACAAAACCGAGACTTTGTCCGGCTTGAAACCGGCCCAAAACGAGACTATCACCGCTTTTCAAACCACGGCTATTGCCACCTGAGCCCGAAAAAGAGGTATTGGGAAAAACAATTTTTTCTTTAATTTCAGAAATATTTTGGGGGGGATTTTTTTGATCGTAGACAAAATAGCCAAAACTATTGCGATAACCAGCCCCTTCGTGGAGGAATGTTACGGTTACATCGCCTTCTTCGAGCATGTGCAAATTGGCTGCCGTGTCGTTGGTGATGCTGGTAGGAGAGGTTTTGCGAATGTCGATTTGCTCTGGCAGAGACGCGGAGAGGCGGGTCCAGAAATCATCGGGATAGGTTTTGCGCTGAGCAGGATCCAAAGCATAGGGAATTCCCTGCCCGTCATAATTCACACTGTAGGTGCCACTGGCCTGAAAGGTCCAGTTGTATTGATTGTTGATCAGGGTAAAACCAGAATTGATCAGGCTGATCAGCGCCAGTGAAGCGGTTGTTAGAATGGGATGTCTTTTCATGGTTTGCTCCTAACTGCCAAAACGGGCAGTGATTTGTTTGTTGAGAATGGGCACTTGGCGGTGGTTTTCAATGCCCAGAGCCGAAACTTGGACCTGTAAACTGCTGTGATAGCCTGGGATTCTCATCAAATCTTGATAGCGTCCAGAGGCATCTGTCACACCGCGAATCAGCGGATTAAAACCTTCATGATCTGTGGCATAAATAGCCACCATCACCTGCTGATAAGCTGCACCATTGGGACTTTTGACCTGAATATCCACCTGTACATCCTGGGTGGTTGCGTAGTCAAAACCCCTGGGGATGTTTAAACTGGCAATCGGAATGCTCAGCAGGCCCGTGGCTGACGATTTGACTGGAGCTGCCGGGGTGGGTTTCAACGTTGGCTGAACAGCGGCCTGAGCGATGGGCTGAACGACTGGCTGATTTGCCGCTTGGGTGGGAATGGGATTTGAGGCCGAACGGGAGGAGGTCAGCGCAACAGGTTTCACGCTGGCTACAGAGCTGGCTGAAGAGGCAGTAGCAATAGTAGTGCTCTGCAGTTGCGTTTTGATCGGGGGGGGTGTAACTGGGGCCATTTGACAGGCAGAGAGCGTCAAAATGAGGGACCAGGTTCGTTTCATAATTCCTCCGGTGTGGGGTGATAATTTGATTGAATCATTTCCCCACACCGGCCCCTATCAGGACTCCCCCCATCTTCTTGTCAGAAAATTCTGCAAGCAAGATACGGAGCGGTTTTGACTTAAATCAGGCTGTTCTCCAAAGCATAGTGAATGATCGCCGCTCGATTGGCGAGATTCATTTTTTCGAGAATCCGACTCTGATAGGTGCTGATTGTCTTTTCACTCAAATAAAGCTCTTCAGCAATCTCTTTGTTCTTTTTGCCAATGGCGATATGTCTGAAAATTTCAAACTCCCGATCCGAGAGGCGCTCATGGGGCACAGCCTTGCTCTGCCCCATTTCCATCACCAATTGTTCTGCCAGGCTTTCGGTGATGTATTTGCCACCCCGGGCAATTTTGCGCAGGGCATTGACCAATTCTTCGGAGGCAGAGCCCTTGTTTAAATAGCCCGAGGCACCGGCCTAGAGCATGCGTGTGGCGTACTGCTGCTCCGAGTGCATGGTGAGGATCAAAACGGGCAAGCTGGGCCATTTAACCCGAATCTGCTTGAGCACTTCCAATCCGTTATGGTCACCCAGATTGATGTCCAAAAACACGGCGTCAATTTC
>JBFWRL010000046.1:0-34348 GCA_050248915.1 Candidatus Sericytochromatia bacterium | reverse complement strand
TGGACTATGTGCCGGGTTCGATCACCTGTGATCCGCTGGTGCCCAACCCCATGATGCAGGATCCTCAATTGGCGTCAGAGATTGTCTGGCTGGATGCCTTTTGTTCGAATGTGGACCGCACGGCCCGCAATGCCAATATGCTGATCTGGCACAAGCAGCTCTGGTTGATTGACCACGGGGCCGCGCTGTTTTTTCATCACCATTGGCAAGATTATTTGGCCCGCAGCTTGAGCCTGTTTAGCCAGATCAAAGACCATGTGCTGTTGCCGTTTGCCAGCCAATTGGCCCAAGCTGATGCCAAACTGGCCCCGCTGCTGACGCCTGAGCGTTTGCGCGCGATTCTGGCCCTGATTCCCGATCAGTGGCTGGGAGATGTGCCCGCCTTTGAAAGTGTCGCGGCGCACCGCGAAGCCTATTTGGACTATTTTCTCTCCCGTTTGCAAGGCCCGCGTAAATTTATCGAGGAAGCCCAGCATGCCCATTTGCAGCTATGAATATGCGGTGATTCGTGTTGTGCCACGGGTTGAACGGCAGGAGTTTATCAACGTCGGGATTGTCGTGGCCTGCCAGGCCCAGCACTATCTGCAAGCCCGAATTGAACTGGATCTGCCCCGGCTCAAGGCCTTTGCGCCCCAGCTCGATTTGCCCATGCTGGAAGACTATCTGAGCACGATTCCATTGATCTGCCAGGGCCAAGGGCCCTTGGGCCCGGTCTCGCAGCGGGAGCGCCTGCATTGGCTGGTGGCTCCCCGCAGCACGATCATTCAACTCTCACCATTGCATTCGGGGCTGTGTGAGAGCCCCGAGGCCGCGCTCGAAGATTTATTGAATAAATTGGTGCGGCTGGGTTATTGAGTGTTTTTGCTAGATTGGGATGCCTTTTTTCAGTCGCTCCTCCTAAAATGCCCTGCTGAGATCCCCCTCCGCTCACCCCTGTGAATCTGCTATCATGAAGGCCATGCAAACCACATCCCTCCCCATCCCCGAAAGCCTTGAAAACCTCGACTATGCTGCCTTTGGGGCAGAACTCGAAGCCCTGCACCAACGCCTGCGGGCCAATATCTCCGAAGCCGATTTTAAACATCTGCGCAAAATTGAGGGTTGGGGCCGGATCTGCAGTTTTCTGGGCTATGCCAGCGCCTGGCTTTTGCCCAATCCGGTCAGTGCTTTGCTGATCAGCACAGGCCAAATGGCGCGCTGGGGCTGTTTGAATCACCACATTCGCCACCGGGGCTACGACCGTGTGCCCAATATCCCCAAACGCTATACTAGCAAGGGCTTTGCGCGGGGCTGGCGGCGCTGGATTGACTGGCCCGATTGGCTTGTTCCCGAGGCCTGGGACTTTGAGCACAATGTCTTGCACCACTACCACACCGGCGAAAAACTCGACCCGGATATTCTCGAAGACCGCGTGTGGCTCATGCGCCGCATCAAAGCGCCCATTTGGTTCAAATATGCCGTGGCCTCGTTTTTTATGGTCACCTGGAAATTGACCTATTATGCACCCAACACCCTCTGGATTCTGCAGCAGCAGCGCTCGCGTCCGGGGCGCGAAGGGCTCGAAGAGCGCATTGCTGGGCATCAGCCCGCGATTTTTCATGGGGCCCCGCTCTGGTGGCCTTTTAGCAAAGGCAGTGGCGAGTTTTGGTTGCGCTGTGTCTTTCCCTATGCGCTCTTTCGCTTTGCCCTGATTCCAGCACTGTTTTTGCCCTTGGGCCTGTCGGCGGCAGTCAATGTGCTGATCACCAGTGTGCTGGCTGAGCTTTTGACCAATTTACACACCTTCTTGATTATTGTGCCCAACCACACCGGCGACGATGTCTACCGCTTCGAGGGGCCTGTTTCCGACAAAGCCGAGTTTTATCTGCGCCAAGTGGTGGGCTCGGCCAATTTTACGGGGGGCCGCGATTGGCAGGATTTCTTGCAGGGCTGGTTGAATTACCAGATCGAACACCATCTCTGGCCCGATCTCACCCTGCGCCAATACCAATTGGCCCAACCCGAGGTGGAGGCCATTTGTCAGAAATACGGTGTGCCGTATATTCGCCAATCGATCTGGAAGCGGATCGGCCAGACCATGCGCCTGCTCACAGGCCAGATTGTCATGCGCCCACTCAAAACGCGCTCCAAGCAGGAGCGCGAAAAAGAGCTGGCTTCGGTTTAAACCAACGCTTTGGGGCTATTTGCCTTCGACTTTGGCTGAACCCGAGCTGTCGATGGTCACGTTGACCGACGAGGTGTCCGTGCCACCTTTGTTGTCCGAGACCAATACCGAAATAATCGCCACGCCGGTTTCCAGGCTGCCGTCGGATTTTTGCGGCATCCAGGTGATAATTTCCCCTTGGGTCGACGAGAGTGTGCCTTTGGTGGCTGACCACACGTATTTTAAGATATCTCCATCTTCGTCCACAGCCACGACCTTAAAGCTGATGATATCGTCTTTGCGACTCACATTGGTGGGGTTGGCGTTCATTTGCTGCACAATCGGCTTGCGGTTGACCTTGCTCTCTGGTGTGCCTGTGCTGGGGGTGTTGACCACCACGTTCTGACGGGTATCACAGCCCGCCAGGGAGAGCGCCAGGAGACTGAGGAGAATGAATTTTTTCATGGGTTTGTACACTTTCTGATGCAATCTTTATTGGGCCACGCCCTGAACAATGCTGATACCACAGCCACCTGAGCTGCTGTTAAACAGCCAAGTACTGTTGTTGGAGTCTTCGATCGTATAGCGCCCAGCGGGCAGCACCACATTGGCGGGGCGGGCGCTCCAGGTGCGGGCACCCGAACTGGCTGTCACGCTGCCTCCACTGGCTGACCAGGGGCCAAAGGTTTGCCCACTGTCGCTTTTGAGGCTGATATCCACAGGGCCCGTGCTGCTGGTGGAGTGGTAATTGACCACCCCAGCCAATCGGAGCGGGCTGCTTAAATTAAAGCTGGGCTGACAGCTGGGATCGTTAAAATACGTGCCCACCGAGAAATTACTGAAAACATTGCTGGCAACTTGGTTTCCACCGCCACCGCTCAGAGGTGCAGAGGTGGCAGACGGCACGGGCTCAGGCGCATTTAATAATTTAACCTGCCGTGTGCGATCACCGAGGCCGCTGCCTGTGCGCACCACGCCGCTCAGATAGAGTTTGTCGAGGCTGGTCAGGTTCACAATGGGGATCTTGCCTTCCACGATACTGCCCACTTCGAGGCCCGTGGTTTCGGGCAGGCCGTCTTTGTAGATATTGCCCGTCCAGCCTAGACTGAGGCGGTAATCCTGGGCCCGAGTTGGGTCGGGTTTGCCCCAGGTGTCGAGGCGGTAATAGAGATGGCGGGAATCGCGGGCCAGATAGAGGGCGCGCAGATCCAAGCTGCTTTCAGGGCTGCCACTGTCGCGGGGGCCGTCTTGTAAAACCGGCAGGATATTGCGCCACTCATTGGGCTCGCCGTCGAGGGTCACACTCAGGGTTTCGAGCGTGTTGCTGCCAAATTTAAGCGGCGGCAGCCGATCATCGCTGGCCAAGACGTCCACGGCTTTGCCTGAGCTGGGATCCGTTTTGCAGAGCAGATTGCTTGCCTGGGTATCTACGGCCAATTGGCTTGAACCATCGGCTTTGATGAGAATATTTAAGGCGCCGGGGGTGGTGTATTTGCCATCGCTGACCTCGACCATCACAATGCCGATCCCCGTTTCGGGATTGCCATTTTTGAGCGGGTTCCAACTCACCTCAGCCCCTTCACTCTGGTTGAGGCTACCGCGGGTGCTGCTCCAGCGATAGGTCAAGGGATCTCCTTCGCCGTCGTAGGCCACAACTTTGAGTGTGGCACTGCCATTTTTGTTCAGGCTCAGGGCCGAACTGGTCATGGCCTGAATCACCGGGGGGCTGTTGCCAAGGGTCGCTTCGTCAGCGATCCCACTCGGGCGTTGGCCACTCAGGGGAGACGCGCTATTGCAGGCCCAAAGGGTGCTTAAGGCCAAGCTGAGAGAGAGCAGGGGGAGATTTTGCTTAAACATGGTTAGAGTCCTTCGTTGCGATAGAGTTCTTCGCGTACGCCACTGCCGCTGGCGCAGCTCAGACGGGAGATCAGGCCCACTTGCGCCGCGCCTGAAGCCTCCACAGCCAATTTGACAAAGGCCTGACATTCACCACTTTTGCCATCACTGACCGTCAGACTGATGGTGGCAACACCGCTTTTGCCTTTGCTTGGCTGCCAGAAGACCGAATAGCCTTCTGTGGCCGAGAGCTGACCCGAATCACTGCTCCAAAAATATTTGAGGGCGTCTTTTTCGGCGTCGGTGGCTTCAACGGTAAAGCTGATCTTGTCTTCAGCGGCCACTTTGGCAGTGGGGTTGGCCGTGAGATTTTGAATAATCGGCGGGGTGTTTTTTTGAACCTCAGTCACTTTTGAAGCTTGACCGTGGCCTGAGACCAGCCCACCTGCCCCGCGTTCGAGCCCGCTGTAGGGGATGTTTGGGCTGCAGCTCAACAGGGGCCATAAACACAGAAGCAGATAGGGGAAAGATGTTGCTTTTCTCATGGTCTAAAATTCAGACCTCCTCTTAATCCAGTGGTAAAAGCCAAGGCCGATCCAAACGACAGGCCCGTATCCAATGTCAGGCTCAGGGACCAGTGGGGATTGAGGCTGTATTCCGAGCCCACTTCCAACAGAGCCCCAGGTACCAGGCCCGCGCCCGGTGCGTAGACCACAAAGCCACCCACACCCCCAAACAGGGTCTGAGCGGGGCTGAGCGGGTGGTGGTAGCGCAGGCTCAATGGGACATAGCTGCTGAATCCACTGCTTTGCAAAAAACCGGCGGCACCCGCAAACAAGCCAAAATGGGGATCCCAATGGTATTCCACCCCCAGCATCAGGCCCGGATCCGGTAACCAGCCCCCGCCCCAGGACAGGGCACCCACGCCCTGCAGGCTCAACGCCAGGGGGGCAAGCTTGGAAACGGCTGTGTGCGCTACCGCAGGGGTGGCCACAGGTTGGGAAGTGGGACTCGCCGAGGGCATTGCCGGCGGTTTGGGGGGGGCTGTGGGCTTGGGGGTTGGCTTGGGAGCCGCCTCCGCCCAAACTGGTCCCTGTAAGCCGATGGCAAGCAGGGGCAGACTTATTAGCATCTGATGTATTTTCATGGTTGTTTCCTCAGACTTATCTAGGTTCAGTCTAGTTTGAAAACGCTGCCGCGAAGATGATCAAAAATGGGTGTGATTTTGATCTTTATCAAGCTTTTGGCGGGGGCAGAGAAGCCTGACGCTTGACCCGTGATTCTCAGACGGTTACACTCAATCAGACGATCCCCTTATGACATGAGGCAGAAGTGAGATACCAGACCCTGACCCGTTTGCTGCTTTTGGGCTCGGCCCTGACCCTGGGGGCCTTGGCTTGGGCTCAACGTGGGGCTGTGCAGGCGGTTTTGGCCCACAGCCAGGCTTCGCAGGCCGTTTATGCGCAGATTCAGACCCATACCCGGTACTTACAAGACAGTCCCCAAGATGCTTCTCTCTGGTACAACCGGGGCGTTTTAAGGGCCCAGATGGGCGAAAACAACGCTGCTGCGGCAGATTTGTCACGGGCACTGGAATTGAACCCCGATGACCGCGACAGTCTCTACAATTTGGCTTGGGTCGAGCTGCGCCAAGGCCACAACAAAGCTGCGCTTAAACATCTCAACCGGCTCTTACAAATCGATCCCCACCACCTTGATGCGCGCTGGAACCGGGCCTGGTTGCAGCAACAGCTTAAGAACCCGGCTGCGGCGGCTCATGATTACCGCTTTATTGAAAAGCACTTGCACAAGCAGCTCAAACCGCTCGAAAAAGCCGAACTGGCTGCCCTCTTGCAAAAACCTGCAGTGGCGGCAGCGGCTTATGCCTTGGCTCTCAAAACAGAACCCGGTCAGCCCGCTGCACTTTTGGGCCGGGCCCGCAGTCTTTTGGCGCTCAAACAGGCCCAGGCAGCGGAGCCGGTCTTGGCTGAAGCCTTTCAACAGCGTTTAAACCCAACCCAGAAAGCAGAACTGCTCAAACTCAGAGCTGAAATGGCCCTGTTGCAAAAAAAGCCCCAACTGGCCCTGGCGGATTATCTGAGTTTGCGCCAATACGAGCCCCAAAATGCCCGTTTGCAACTGCAAATTGCCAGTTTGATGGCCCAATTGGGCCAGGAGGGCCAGGCCCAGGAACACCTTATACAGGCCTTAAAACAGGCGCCCGACTTGCAGAAAGACCCGCTTTTTCAGGAGCGTGCCTTCTTTCGTCTGCGCCGTTTGCCCGAAGTGCAGGCCTTGTTGGCGGGCAAAAAGGCCTCCCCCCCCAAAAAGCCTTAGGCTCTCAGCGCTTTTAAGCTGATTTAAAATAGGCCATAAACGAGGTCTGGGTGATCTCTAATTGGCGTTTGGTGCGCATCCAGTTTAAGTTCAGTTTTGAGCTGATGATATTGTTGAAGGGATCGTTGCTGGAGGCACTGATAAAGATATTCTTCATCAGGCCATAGCGCAGTACCTCTTGGTATTCGGGATTGTCGAGAATCCGTTTCAGCTCTTTGGTAAAGTCATTGTCAAAGCTACCGCCTGAACGGCCGGGCCCGACTTGCAAGAAGTCTTCGTAATTGCTGCGGTAGAGTGTGCCGGTATCAACTATTTGCCCCAAGGCTGTGGTCACAGGGCGGTCGAGGGTCAGATTATTGCCCACAATATTGGTAATGCGGCGGGTCAGGCTGTTGATATTGACCACATCGCCAATGTTAAAGCCCGTGCTATCAACCACCTGCAGGGGATTGCCTGCGCTGCCATCACCTGTATTAAAGGCGCTGATCTCCATGCGTTGGCTGGGATCGGGGTCGCCAAAACCAATTGATTCGCTGCTCGTGCGCACGGGGGCAGTGGTATCTACCCTGGGTGGGAAACCCACCACATCGTATTCGTCGTATTCCAGATGGACCCGCACGGGGGCCCCTGCCGCCATGGCGTAGGTTTTGTTTAAAAACAGCGACAGTTCGCGGGTGCCCAGGCCATTGCCCAAATTGAGCCGATCGCCGAGCAAGGGGGGATTGCTCAGGGGTGCATCGAGCTGCACCGTATTGCCGGTGATGCCTGCGATCCGGCGGCGTTCGCCGTTGATCGACACTTCTTCGCCGACAGAAAAGCCATCGGTAGCGGTCACCTCAATTGAGGGATTGATCGTGTTGGTGGCGTTGGCCCCGCTGGTAATCCCTTGGTAATGGCCCACGAGAATTTCCAAATCGCTGGTCAGATAGGGGTTGAGCTGGGTTTCTCCCTCGTAGATGGCAATGGGCCACTCGCCGTTGATATCAAAGGGGCCTGTGGTGCTGTAACTTTGGGCCACTTTATTGGGGATCAACTGCTCACCACTTTCAATTTCGACCCGCACAGATTTGAGTTTGCGTGGACGCAAATTGCCATCCACATCCTGGCTGACCAGATTTAAGCTGACCTGGGCATCGGCCTGAACATAGCCCCGGGGGGAGGGAAAGACCTCAGGGGCGATGCGTTGGCTTTCGTTCACCGTCGGTGTCAGCGGATCGTCCAGGTCGGCACCTGGGGTGCGTGGGTCTCCCAGGGCCACGCGGCCCACGCGGTCCATTTCTGCAGACAGGGCAACCGAGACCAAATTGCCCGGTGTCTGTGTGCCGCGATCGTCGTAATCGATGCGGACATGATCCCCCGTGGCGCTGGGGGTGCCTGCGGCATCCACCACACGGACCGTGTATTGGCCCACAATTTGGCGAATTTGCAAATCGGTGTGGACATCTGTCTGGTAAGTGGCGGGCACTGTGCCGCTGACCGGCAGCAAAAAGAGCGTTTGCGGATAGGTCTGGGCATTTTTTTGCACGACCCGGTAGCGGGTACTTGTGTCGGTGCCCAAATAGACCTCATTGCGTGGGCTTTCGACATCAAAGGCATTGGCGTCATCCACATGCATAATCAGGCCCGCACCCCAGGTGGCCGGTGGGTTTGTGGTTGAAACCACGGCCCCGGCACTGCTGAGCAGGGTGCCTGCTTGGGCCGCGTTGATATTGCCATCACGCAAGCCGTCCACACCGTCGAGCAATTCACTCTGGAAATTGGCCAGGTATTTGCTGCCAGTGCGGGTGACGGTTTGGGGGCCATACGATTCAAAGGTATAAGAAGTCGGGGTATTGGCCGGAAAACTGCCCACGTCAAACAGGGGCAAAGGAATGGCGTGGGGCTGGGCAGCGCCATTGGCCCATTCGTTGATAATCAAATGCCCAGCGCGGTTGACCTGATTGGGCATTTGCAGGGTAATGCTTGAACCTCCGGCCTGCATGGTGGCGTAGACACTGTTGGAGGCGCCCACGGCCCGTTCTGGGCCCGTCACATTGCTGGTCTGGCCGAGAATCACATTGCGGGAATAATCCAAAGGCACGTCTGCACCGCTGAAGCCCCGCCAGAAGGCCGAACTGGTGGTGCGCTCGGCATTGCGGATTTTGGCATCTTGTTCGGCCACCCCCAGCACCACCCCCGACCATGCGGGCATATTGGGGTTGTGGACCACGGTGGTGTCGGCGGCGTCATAACGACCGAGTAGGTTTTGAGATCGGCCATTAAAATTGATCGTGCCCATATTATCGTTGTTAAAGCGCTGAAGGGTGGCGTCCAAATCGCGGTCTACTGAATAGGGTGCGCCTGTGCCGACGGCCCCATTGTCGAGGTTTTCGCGGTAATAATAAAAATTGCTGGGCAGCGAGCCAACATAGAGTTCGCCAAAGCGGCGGCCCTCACTGTCTCCGGGTATCTCGTTTAAATCGGGTACATAGTCAAAGAGGTTGTATTCATCGCCATTCATTGAGAGCCGATTGTGGCTGGTGATATAGTCTTCAAAGCTGGCGGCACCATTGTTATAAGCGGCATAATTGCTCATATCGTAGCTTTTGTCGAGATTGCTGACCTGGTTGTTGAGGGTGGCTCCGCCCGCGGTGGTATAGACCCGCTGGACTGAGAGGGCGTCTTGAGCGCTATACTGGGCCCGGCTGGTATCATCTTCGTAAGCCCCTTTGCCAAAGGCATCAAAAATATTGCCCCCGGCATCGACCCGGTAGCGGGGCACGGTGGTATAGCCCCCCGCTGTGCGGAATTCCATATAGGGGTTGTTGATATCGATGCTCCAGTCGCGTTCATCGATCGAGCCAAAATTAAACAAGAGATTGTTTTCTTTGCGCAGCACATTGACATCGTTGGTTGGAATCGAGACCTTGTATTCAATATTCAGGTCCGAGCCCATCACACGGTCAACGGTTCCCGTGATCCCGGCTGCGGCGGTATCGGGGTTGGTGGTGATACCGCGGTCGTTCTCTGTGCCCGTAATAAATTGACTCGGATTGGCCACGGTATAGGCTTCACCGGGAAAGGGTGCATGTTCGGTTGAAACACCAAAATTGGCGTAAAAATCTGCATCGGCCCAGGTAAATCCGTTGTTATTGGGGTCTGTGGCGGTGGGGTTGGCTGTGCGACCGGGGTCGAGCGGAGCAATACCTGTGGTGGCTGGATTGCGGGCGGTTTCTCCGAGCAATACTTCGTCACCCATCAGCACGGCCCGCTGGGCAAAATTGCTCAGGGGGTCGGAATCGGCAAACTGGGCTTCGTGGGGGGGCACGGGGGTGGCGTTAAAACGGGTGATCAGAGTGCCCGCTGCTGGGGGGGCAATGGCCACGTTGATATACACCTCTTGGCGCGCGGGCACAGCAGGAGAGCTGGATTGACTATATTCGGCCCAATAAAGGGGGTTCATGGGGTCTGCCGCGTGGGGGTGCCAAGCGGGTGGGGCATAAGCCGCTGCCAATTCAGCATAGGTATTGTAGGTAATCGCAGCAATGGTCAGGGGAAAGTCTGCGACAGGATCAACAGGCAAACTGGTGCCCAAGCGCTGGGCGGCGGGCAGGCCTGTAAAGGGAGCGCGGTATTCATAGGTCGGAACAGCCGGGTCATCAAAAACCGGATCGGTAGAGACAGCCGCGGGAGAGCCTCCGTCGTTGAGCAACCCTGTAATCGTGTAAGGGCCAGCGCCCCCAATCATGATCTGATCGCCCACGCTAAAACCAGCCACGGAGTCGACCCGAATGCCCCCAGAGGGTGAATCGGGAACAAAGGGATTGCCCGGACCCGAGCCGGCCTCCACCTCCATTTCGGGATTGGGGCCACAATCGTCTTCGGGGTGCTCGACGTCGATAAAGGCATAGGCCTTGGCCACGGCGGTACTTTGCAAAATATCTGTATTGCTGTTGACCGGTGCGGCAACCGTGCCATCCCAGAGTGTGACCTGATCGACCACCGCGTCATGGTCGAGATTGAGGCGGCGGCCATTGAGATCGAGCCACATTTCGCCACTCAGACCCGAGCCGGAGTCGATATTCAATTGCCCAAACTCCCAGGGGCTGCGCACAATATCGTTGCGGTCGGAGATGCTGAAGGCGTTGGTATATTGATCGTTGAATTGGGTAAATTGATAGGTGTTGGGCACATATTTGCTGATCACCTCATAGGGGCTGTCGGCCTGGGTAAAGGCTGGGTCGCCCTCCCAAATCACGGGATCAACATTGCCCGAATTGTATTTGCCCTGTTCCCAGGTATTCAGATCGCCGTCATAGGTCACGATTTGAAAATCGGTCACTTCAATTTCGAGCGCGTTTAAATCGCCCTGAAAGAGAAACTGCACGCGCACGGCTTCGGGTTGGCCCGGTACAGGCACGACCTGGGCAAACAGTTCTTCGAAACCGCTGGTTTGTAAATAGTCTGTACCAAAGGTATTGGGATTTTTGGCCGTGCCCAAACTCAGGCTGATCGGCGCGCCTCCAGCTGTGCGAATGGCTTCGTTGGTCACGGTGCGATAAGTGGCGGGCATGGGGGTGCCATAGCTATTGCCTCCACCATAGACATCGGGTTGGGCCGGATTGCTTGACCAATCGTGGCGGCTGAAGCCAAAACGGGTGGGCACACCGGGGCCGCTGTCGTCCCAGGTTGAGCCAAATTGGGCGGAGTTTTGGTGCACCCGGTAGCGGTAGCGAAAAGAGACACGGGTGTTTTCAGTCAGGGCCTCACCAGGCAGACAGGTATAGAGGTCAAAGGCGGCAATGGGGCCATCTGCGGGGGTATAGACTCCCGGTGCGGAGTATTCGTTTTCACCCGGCTGAGAGACCACCCAAGCCCCCCGGCTGGTGCGAAAGAGGGGGCCGACCTGAAAGCCGACCACATTGGAACCGGGGAAATAGGCCGAGCCAGTATAGTCAAAACCGGCGTTGTTGAGCCGTTCTTTGACCATCGCTGTGGGGGCGTCTTTGATTTGGGGCTCGGTGCCGTTGAGCACTTTCAGATCTTCGTAAAAGGGATGGGTCGGGGGAATATCGTAGACCACCCGGTAACCTGTGGGCACGGTATTGCCATCGGGTTGGGCCGACACCGAGGTTACTTCCAGTGAAAGCGGCAGATCGTCAAATTCCCAGCCCCAATTGACGCTGTTTTTGCCTGCCACGTTCATGTGGGCGGTGCTGCTGGGAACGGTTTTGCTGATGGTGCCGGTGTCGATCGGGGAGCCGTAAGGATTCCAGCCATTGGTCACAATTTCGGCCCGATTGGGCAAACCAGGCAAAGGTGCTGGAATGATATCCGTGATCTGGCGGTTGGCCAAACCGGTGGTTCCCCCAATCACAATCGCGTCTCCCACGGCCAAAAAAGAGGCATTATCCACAAAGAAACCATTGCCGGGAGAGCCATTTCCGGCTGGGCCCATAATATTGGCTGTATATGTTACATCGTCTCCCCCTGTGCCAATCGAGTCGGTGGCATGGCTATAATCTACGCCTCCTGGGCGCAGGCCGCGTAAATTGATCGCTGGATAATCCGCAGGTGTCCCACCGGGGCCGTCGAGCCAGTTGAGGGGAAAGCGATCTCCCGGTCGCAGGGGGGGGTATTGGGGTTTATTGGGCTGCAAAGCCGTGACATTGACTTGCAGGGTATTGTTATTGCTGGTGGTGGCATAAGTCGCGTTGATGCGATCCAAATCCCAGCCCCAGAGATAGGCAATCGAGCTCCAAAAGGCCCCGTTTTCGGTATACGCCTGCTCCAAGATCTGATTGGGCTCTTCCCAGAAGGTGCGGTTGAGGGTTTTGTCACTCTCATCGGTGGCTTTTGAGCCAAAGAATGGATTGTAGCTGTAATTGCGGATTCTGCCGGGGTCGTCAAAGGGCAAGATGCCTGCTGGCCCGGTTGGATAGACCCCAGGCAGCCCCGAGGGATTGTCTATATTGGGCAAGCCGTTGAGAATAGCACTGGTGCCATCGTATTTGGGCTCTTGGCTGACTTTGCGGAACATGGTTTTGTTTTCGACAAATTGGCGGTAGAGATTATTGAGCTTTTCGATCAACTCATTGAGCTTGGACTGCCGATCTGCCATGCGGGCCTGTTGGTATTCCAGCCCCTCGCGCAATTCTTTTTCGGCCAGTCCCTGATTGGACATTTGCTCAATTGTGCGCTGAAAGCGATTGACATCGAAGGTTTCAAGTCGGTACTGGTGATTGTCTTTGAGAAAATTGTGGTACAGCTGTCCTGAAAAAATACTGGTCATGGGTGTTTCCTCTCTTAGTTCTGGAGTTGGCTGCGGCCTGAGGCCTGGTAATTGCCACCCAGCATGGGCCAGGGGGCATCGGCAGGGGGATTGGGAGTATTGACTTTAAACGAGCGCACCTGCACCCATTGGCCTTCGCCACCATCGAGGGTGGTGGCGTACAGGACGCCGTCTTTGAGCAAGAGCGTGCGGTTGTTTTTGCCACCGGGGGCTTGGGCCCAGAGGATTTTGCCTGAGTTGCCCTGATCTTTGACCGCGTAGATCAAGCCGTTGCCCCAGGGCACATACACCACATTTTCACCGGTTTGATTCAGGCCCACCGTGGGGGAGCCGGTGGGGCCTTCACCCACGGTACCCGGCAGGGAAATTTGCCATTTTTCACTGCCATCGGCGCGCAGGGCGTGGAGTTTTGCCCCTTCGGTGCTGGTATAGATCACGTCTTCGCCGCCCTGGCGCGAAACGATCGGCGGAAAAAACGAAGCCACGGCCAGCGGGGCCCGCCATTTGAGTTGGCCTGTGGGGGAGATCGCCTGTAAATGGCCGGGCATTTGCACAAAGGCCTGCTGATTGGTCGTATTGACGGTGTTGACGTAGACGGTGCCATCGCTGCCGACCACGGGGGTCGAGGTATCAAAGGCTTCATAGCCCAGATCCACGGGCTGGGCCCAGGCACTTTGGCCAACGGGCGGCTGATCGGGGTTAGTCTTGACGGCCATCAGCTTGGCGCTGGTAAAGGGATCTGAGCGGGTGAGCAGATAAAGTTTTTGCCCATCGCGGGAAAGAGCCCCCGAACCTGTGAATTCTTGATCGTGGGAGAAGCGCCAGAGCAATTGGCCATCGCGCAGGGCATAAATGCCACGGGTGCCGGGATAGGTCCAGTGATCGGCCAGCAGAGCAGTATAGACCGTGTCCGTATCATCCGCGTGGGTGGCTGTGCCGCGATCATCTCTCTGGCTGACGGGAATAAAGCGGGTCTGCAAGCTGTCGGTATTGTTAAAGCCATAGCTCCAGACCAACGCCCCTGTGTTTTGGCTCAGGGCTTTCAGTGTCATGCGGTTAACACCCGTATACTCCATCACGTAGATCACCGGAACAGGGGCTTGACCGCTGGGGTTGGCTTGGCCGAGAGAGAGATAGATATTTTGTACCTGTCCCAAGTCCACCGGGTTAAACAGCGTTTGCAGGGGTTGGGCGGCCAAGGCAGAGCTGAGGCCATAGATCCGTTTGCTGTTCTGCAAAATATCAAAGCTGAAGAGATGGCCTGTGGCAGGGTTCATCACCAAGGGGCTCAACCCGGCGGTCATTTCACGGGCCCGGTAGTTTTTAAAGGACTCTGGCATTGAGCTAAGTTGAGTGGGATTTAAGGTTTCAGCTGTGGTTTGGCTGACTTCGGCGACTGTATTTTGATCGATCAATTGGGCCAGTTTGCGGCTGTCGAGAAACTGGGTGGGATCTTGGCCTGCAGGCAAACGGTTCATGGTATAGGTGCCATCGGGCTGCTGTTCGACGCCCAGCAGGGCATCGGTAAAGGCCTGATACTGTTCCAATTGCAAGGGTTCCAAGACCTTGGGCGAGCCAATTTCGTGCAGGGCATTGACGATTTCTGCCGTTTGCAGGGCGCGCAAATCCATTTCAACTTGGGGGTCTGTCACCGGGACATGAAACGCCGCTCCCACCTTTAAAATGGGTTTTCCTTCGGGATCGGCATTGGCATAGAGCCCCGCTACGGCAGTCCAATTGGGGCCTTCGGGCACATTGGCGGAGAGCTGCACGGAATTGTTGAGCACTTTGACAAAGCCATTTTGATCCGCCCCCATGGCATACAAAGGGGTGCTGACATGGCCCGGCCCACGCAGCTCCAAGCGCACATATTCTGCCCGGCAATTGCTGCACAGGGTTTTAAAACCCCGGTCAAAGCGGGCCGTAAGCCTGACCGGATGGGTTTTGACCTCGGGGAGCGTTACCTGTGTTTGAGGCGGGTCGGGTTGCCGAGCAGGAGCTGACTCTGGTTGGGGAGGAACCAAGCCGGTGTGGCAGGCACCCAGAACAAGACCCAGGCCAAAGACCAAAGATAAACGACTCAAATGCTGCTTCAGAACCGACATGGGCAGAATCCCCGCTCTCAAAAATAATCAATAATGCACATATATAACTATTCATATATGCATATATGCTAATTAATTGTTTTGAGAACTGAATTAATTAAAATTTAAAAAAAATAAAAAGATGAAAAAATCAAAAGCAAACACTCGCTCCAGCAGAGACCGATGGTTTAGAGTGGGGGGTTAAAGCGGTTTGCTGGCCCAGATCAAAAGGCGGCGAAAGCCATAAAAAACCGGGGTTTGGGGATAAGCCATTTGCAATCTTTGGGTGTACGTTTCCAGCCATTGGCTTTGCAATTCGGGGCTGAGGCGATCCAAATAGGGCACCAACGCTGTGCCTTTGACCCACTCCACCATGCCTGTGGCGTCTGCCAATACGTGGGGATAGACTTTTTCCATCACGACCTGGGTCTCTGCTCCAAGATCAAACAGCAATTGGGCATAGGCCTCTAATCCGAGCACGGGTGAGTGCCGGTGCCAGCCCTGCAAGGCGCTGTAAAAAGGTTCTTCGGCGGCCATTTCGGTCAAGAGCCGGTGGGTCAGGTGGCTGTGATTGGCAGGCATTTGCACCGCCAATTGGCCACCGGGTTTGAGCTGTTGCCAAATGTTTGCAAAGAGTGATGGGTGGTCATCGACCCATTGCAGGGCGGCGTGAGAAAAGACCAGATCCCATGGGGGCTCGCTGGGGGCACTCACCACTTCAATCGCTTTTTGTTCAAATTGAAGCTGCTCATTTTGCCAGACCTCTGCCTGTTTCAACATCTTTTCAGAGCTGTCAAAGCCCTGACCGCGGCTCTCGGGTAGGGCCTCTTGTAGGCGCGCTGTCAGCTCGCCTGTGCCACAGCCGAGATCCACAAAAGTCAGATTTGGCTTTTTGTCGATCAGGGCCAGCAGATCTTGAAAAGGGGCAAAACGCTCGGTTTTAAACTTTTCATATTGCTCTGGATTCCAGCCCACGGTGTTTTGCCTTTAATCCGCTGGGGCCTGAATAAACTGCATCAATTCCAGCAGTTCGGCCTCATCCGGGGAGCGCAGAATATAATAATGGTCACCCATGGCCCGTCTGAAAATCGGGCTGAGCTGGCCCTCTTGCAAAATCCAGGCTCCGCAGGCATCCATGATCTGGGCGTGAGAATGGCGGTAGGCAATGTGGTTTTTGCGACCGGCATAGCCACAGTGGTAGCGCCGGGTGACCTGGGCGTTAAAGTGGTTGTGTAACATCACATGGCCCCACTCGCGGAAGAGGTCAAAATCGTTGGCATAATTAAACATGTCCACGGTGGGGCCGCCGGGGGGCCGCATATTGATCTCCAAGGCCACATAATCGCCATTGCTGCGCTTAAAAAATTCAAAGTGAAAGAAGCGCTCGCGCACCTCAAAGAGCTGCAGCAGTTTCATGCCCAACTCTTTTAAATCGGGGGGCACATTGCGCAGGGTGTAATAATAGATATGATCATTGCTGTTGACCACTTCCATCACCCCTGAGCTATACACCGTTGAGGTGTAAAAGACGGGGGTGCCGCTGCGATCGGTCAAACCGTCAAAACTGCAGATCTGGCCTGCAATAAACTCTTCGAGAATATACGGCACATTGGACTTTTTCGCGAAAATTTCGATGATCTCTTCGGCATTGTGGGCCTTGTAAGTGTGGTTTGCGCCCACGCCGATATCCGGTTTGAGCACCACCGGATAGCCAAATTGTTCCGCGGTCTGTACAGCTTCGTCGAGACTATAGACTACCTTGCCTTTGGCGCAGGGGATGCCATTGGCCTGAAAAATTTTTTTCATCTCGGATTTTTTCTTGATCTGGGCAATGGTGTCGTTTTTGACTCCAAAGACATTAAAATCCGTGCGCAAGGCGGCTTCGGTTTCGAGCCAATGTTCGTTGAGGGATTCAATCCGGTCAATTTTGCCATATTCATAGGTGATCTGGCCGCAGGCCCGCACCAGATCTTCGTAAATATCCAGATTGGAGACCCAAAAATAATCGGTCAGGGCCTCACGCACATGGGGTTTGAGAAAATGGGGCGGCTCATCAGCGAGACCAATCACATTGGCTCCCATTTGTTTGAGATGCCAAGCGTAGCGAAAATGTTGATCGGGGAAGTGGGGGGAGAGCAAGACAATATTCATGGGCAAGGTCTTTTCTAGACAGAATTAACGCCCATCTTAACACAGCCTGTCGGGCTTGGACAGGCTCTCAAAGAGGATTCTTCGTGCGTTGCCAAGCCAAGCTGTTATAATTTAGACAGAATTCGGGTTCACCGGGGTTGGGAGCTTGGCACAATTGTCTTTTCTGCCGGTTATATGTAGTGGCACAGATCTGCCTGACTCAATCAGACAGCATTTGGCTGATTTGGATATTCCCTTTTTGGAATTGCCCCTTTCTCAGCTCTTGACCGAAAATACCAAAAACCCCCTGATTTTAATGACGTGTTTGACGGCCTCTGCTGATTTTGACTTTTGGCAGGCTTGGAAAGTGGCTAGGCCTGAGGGTTGGTTGCTGGGCGTTGTTCCCAGCAACTTGGAAGAACAGGCCATTACTTGGCTTGAAGCGGGGTTCTTGGATGATTTTTTGCTGGGCCCCGATCCAGCTCTGCCAGCCCTCAAAAAATCCCTTGTTTTGGGTTCGCAGGTCCTAAAGGGCACCGGCAAACCTCCTCTACCTGGCTTGGACCCAGGGACTGTTTTACCGGGCGTGGTGCACGAGGTCTACCACCGCATGAAAAACAACCTGCAGGTCATTTCCAGCCTCTTGAGTCTGCAGGTGCGCCGCACCCAAGAGCTCCCGACCCTCAATGTCTTGCGTGAGACCCAAAATCGCGTTCTGACCATGGCCCTGGCCCATGAAAAACTGTATCAGTCGCAACAATTAGAAAAACTCAATCTGGCTGAATACGCGCAGGACCTCAGTCAGCACCTCTTTCACAATTACGGTTTGGGCCTGTCTGCGATTCAGCTTAAATATGATTGTGAGGCGCTGCATTTGGGGGTCGATGCCGCTATTTCCTGTGGCCTGATCTTAAATGAGTTGATCAGCAATGCGATCAAATACGCCTTTCCTGCCACCTTTGTTTCGCTGAGCAGTGAAATTTGGGTTCGGATTCGCATTCAGAAAGCGGGTTTGTTTGAACTCTCAGTGGCTGACAATGGCGTGGGTTTGCCGCCCCAGGTCGACCTGTTTAACCCTGATTCCCTGGGCTTGCGCTTGGTGAACAGCCTCAGCCGTCAACTTGGGGGCCAGATTTTGGTCGATGAGCAAGTGGGGACCTCCATTCGACTACTTTTGCCCTATTCGGAGGATGTGTTGTGAGTTATCAAGGAAAATCGATCTTGGTGGTGGATGATGAACCCATGATCGCCGAAGATCTCTGCGAGAGCTTGGAAGAGTCGGGTTATAAGGTCTTTTTGCCCTCACATTCTGGGGCTGATGCCATTCGCCAGGTTCAACAGGGAGAGCCCGATCTTGTCTTGATGGACATCAACCTCAAAGGGGAATTGGATGGGATTTCGACCGCTCAGGCGATCCAAAAAATTCACGACTGTGCCATTATCTATCTCACGGCCAATGCCGACAGCCAGACTTTGCAGCGGGCCAAAATGACCAGCCCCTTTGGCTATATTATCAAGCCTTTTCGTGAGCGGGAACTCCATGCCTTGGTCGAGATCTCGCTCTACAAACATGCCCAAGAAAAACTCTCGCGGGTGCGCCAAAACCTGTTTTTACAGACCCTGCAAAATACCCCCGATGCGATTTTGGTGCTGAACCACGATCAACAGATTCAATTTATGAATCCTTCGGCGGAAAAACTTTTGGCCCAATCTTTTGAAGAAAGTCAGGGGCGTCATTTGGATGACGTGCTGCATTTGGCTTGGCCTGAAACGGGTGAGACCCTTGCTGATCTGGCTCAAATTGCCGCTTTGACCCCCTTGGTTTTGCTGCGCGCTGACCAGTCTCACTGCCATGTGCGGGTCTATACCTCGGCGTTACACGATCTACACGGGCATTTTCAGGGGCGTATGTTGCACCTCTATCTGGAACATGCCCCCCATGTCGATACGGGCCCTTTGCGCTCCCAGAGTGGGACTGATCTTTTAACGGTCTGTGCGGCCTGCAAACAAATCCGCAATCCCGATGGCAGTTTTAGCAGCTTTGAGGTCTTTTTTCGGCAGTATTACCACATGCGCTTCAGCCATGGGGTCTGCCCCCCTTGCTTTGAGCAACTCTACCCGGATTACCTCGAAAAGCTCAAACACTGAGGCCTGTCTGCCCGTTGCCGGGCCGCCTTTAAAAGACATGACAAAGTCCCCTTCTCAATTGAAGGGGACTTTTTAAAACGATCTAGCAAAAATTCAGGAAGGCCAAAATTCGCTTATTGGGCGTTGTAGCTAATGCTCACATCAGCAGGGGCGAATTTTTGGGCTTTTTCGAAAATGGCTTGTAAAGCTTCAGTTGGGGTGACAAAGCTGTCGCCTTGGGCCAATTTTAAGGCATCACCGGCGGTATTGACAAAGGCACTGCCCATCAGCTCGCCACCGAGGGCAATTTTGCCATCGTGATTGGCGTCGCGGCCATTGATAATGCTGAAGACACCAGCGGCAGTGGCTTCGGTGCCCTGGTGGGGCAGAGAGCGCTCGGCCTGAACGATGATTTCTTCACCGCGTTTTTTGACTTTAAATTCCAAGAAGGTGCCAACCTGTTGGCTGTCGGGACGGGGGGTGGTGTCGGCAATTTTGGCCGGCAGAGAAGCGGCGATATTGCGGGCATATTCCCGGATCACATCTTCTTCGGTCTCGGTGCCTGCAAATTTGAGTAGGTCGGCTTTGGTGATTTTGGTATCGTTGCCAGAGAGCTGCATAAAGGCATCAAAGGGCAGATGCTCAGCTTCGTTTAAATCAACACCATCTCCCAGAATTTGACCTTTGTCCAGTTTGAACTGGGCAGCCAAACGATCGATATCACGGGTTTGAGCGGCGGTAACGCGCTCCTGAACGACTTCGGGTTTAACTCGGATTGAAAAATTTGCCATGGAATTGAAATTCCTTCCTTTTTGCTAATTTGATTATCGCCGATCTTGGTTGCGATCTGACGTCACAAAGGTAAAATAAATCTCAAACCTCCGTTAATTTCAAATTAATCTTTACTGGGCAGGGCGGTTTCGGCCTGCAAAAATTGCCGCGTGGCTTGGTAAACTTGGTCCACTTCAATGTCTTTTAAACAGCTCAAAGCCTCACAGGTGGTCTGGCGGGTGGCCCAGAGACAGGGGCGGCAGTGTGTGTTTGCCTGAATCACTTTGATCTGGGGGCTGTCGGGGGGCAAGAGTTTGTGTTCGTCGGTCGGGCCAAAGATCGCCACCAGATTGGTGCCCAGCCCCACCCCCAGGTGCAAGGGGGCCGAGTCCACGCAGACCATGACTTTGGCTCTTTGGATAAATCCGCCGAGCTGGTACATATCGCGGGTTTGGCCGTAGATCGAGGTCAAAAGTGGGTGGTCGAGATGGGCCAATAAATAGGCCAATTCATCGGCATCGTCGGGACCGCCGGCCAAGATCACACGCTGGTTTTCGGCCAGCAATTGGCGAATCAGGGCCTCCCATTTTTCCAGGGCCCAGCTCTTGATCAGCTGTTTTTCTTTGCTCAACAAGCTGACACCCGGATGGATCAATACATAGGGTTCTGCTTCACCGATGCCTTGTTTGGCCAGCCAATCGGAGACCCAATGATGGACCTGTTGGGGCAAATGGATGCGCGGCACTGGGTTTTTATTGGGAAAACCCAGGGGGTTAAGCAAATCGTGGTACATGCGCGCAGCATATTGATCTTTGTTGAGTTCCACTGGATGGGTCAATAAAAACTTTAAACGCGAGGCATAACCCACGCGCACAGGCGCCCCACTCAGAAAGAGCAAGCCTGCCACCAGTGGCGAGCCGCCACTGGAGATCATCAAATCGGGGGCCTCGTTGCGCAAGAGGCCCAGCAACTCCAAAAGATCGCCGGGGGCTTTGTTTTTTTTGATATCAAAGCAGAGTACCCGGTCGATAAAATAATTGTGCTCCATGATGCTGCGGCAGCGGGGTTCTACCACCACAGAGATCTGGGCATCGGGATAGTGCATGCGCAGATCTTCGATCACCGGAAAAAACAAAATTTCATCACCGATGCCACCAAAATTGATCAGCAGGATTCTTGCGAAGCTCTGATCCAAGAGATCAAAACCCATTTAAATTTCCTGTCTGCCTTCCATGGCGCGGGCCAACGTCACTTCGTCGGCAAATTCCAGATCGCCTCCCATGGGCAAGCCATAGGCAATCCGGCTCATGCGGATCTGCATGGGGCGCAGCAATTTGGAGAGGTAAAGGGTGGTGGCCTCTCCTTCGATCGAGGGGCTCAGGGCAAAGATAATTTCGTCAATCTGCCCTTCGGCTTGCAGGTGTTCGCGCAGACGTTGAACCAATTCGCGGATCTTGAGTTGCTCTGGGCCAATACCGTCCATCGGTGAGATCAGGCCCTGAAGCACGTGGTAAGAACCTGTGTATTCGTGGGTCTTTTCCAGGGCCAAGACATCGCGGGAGTCGGCCACAATACAAATGGTGGCTTTGCTGCGCTGGGGGTGAGAACAGAGCTCGCAGGGGTCTTGGGCACTGAGATTGCTGCAAATCGAGCAAAAGCGGATCAGGGCTTTGGCATCCAAGAGTGCCTGGGCCAGCTCTTCGACAGTGCTCTGGGGCTGCTTGAGAATATGGAAAGCCAATCTTTGGGCTGATTTGGGACCAATTCCCGGCAGTTTTTGAAAAGCCCCCACCAGACGACCCAGAGGGGGCGTGAGATAGGACATGGCTAAAAAATGCTGTCCAGACCGGGAATGGGCAGGCCACCGGTAACGGAGCTCATTTGCTCAGATGCGCGGATATTGGCCTGTTCAACGGCGTTGTTAAATGCGGTCACGAGCAGATCTTCGAGCATTTCGAGATCATCGGCATCCACCGCTTCGGGCTGAATTTTCACGGATTTAACTTCGTGTTTGCCGGTCAGAGAGACCTTGACGGCACCATTGCCGGCACTGCCTTCAACCACTTCTTCGGCCAGTTTTTCCTGGATTTCGAGCAGCGACTGCTGCATTTTCTGGGCCTGTTCGAGCATGCTGTTCATATTCATCGGGGCACTACTATTGCGTTTACCAAGGGGTTTCATTAACAAAAGCCTCAATACAATTTGGGATGGAGTCAGTATACCACTGCCCGACCAGGGCGAGGAAAGCCCTTCTCGCGGCTCTGTTAAAAGCTTGTTAAAAATTGATTGCATTCCTTCAGCTCAAGTTGGGTCTGGCTATAAGATACATGTACAAAACTACGCGTTTGGGCAAAGGAGGAAATCATGAACCACACGCTTTCCCGCTTGGTCAATTTCCTGCTTGGGCTGTTGACTCCCCGTATACCTGCCCTGCAACCCATTGCAGTCAGGACCCGTCCTCCTCTCCCCTGAGGGAGACTCGCCCTTTATATATGCGTATTGGTTTTTTTGCCCCCTGTAATGAATTCAACCGGCAGGCCGGCCCGCTGATGGGCATTGCCTATATTGCGGCCTATTTGTCTGAACAATTGGGTCTTGACGATGTTTTTCTCGAAGTGGATCCCGAGCGTCTGCTCGAACGCAAACCCGATTTGATTGCGATCTCTGCTTTTTCAGAAAAATACAATGATGTCATTCGCGCGGCCCAGCTCTTTCGCAAAACGCGTCCTGAAGCGCCGCTGATACTCGGTGGGCCCCATATTTCTGCCCTGCCCCATTCTTTGCATCCCTTGATTGACGTGGGGGTGATTGGCGAGGGCGAAAAGCCGATGCTCAGCCTGGTGCAGCATCTGATGCAGGGCAAAGAACTGACCTCATCGGCCCTCAACGAGATCCAAAATTTGGTCTATTGGAATCCCGAAGGGGAGTTGCAGCGCACCGTCTTTGAAGACCGTATCAAAGATCTGGATGTTTTGCCCCTGCCCCGCCGCGACATGATGAAAGCCTGGTGGCCCTCTCTGCAGCGCGAAGTGGTTTTTGACAGGGGCGTCTATTCCTCTCGTGGCTGTTCCTTTCGCTGCCATTTTTGTATGTATTCTGAGCGGGCCAATTTGATCCGCTACGTCTCTGTCGACAAGGTCATGGAAGACATTCTCCAGATTGTCGCCAACTACCCCGAACAGCGGCATATTATTTTTTACGACGATCTCTTTGTCACCAAAAAATCCAGGTTAAAAGAGCTGGCCGACGCCATTCGCTCCGAGAAACTGCACCAAAAGGTCTCCTTTGGCTGTATGGCCAAAACCAGTTTCTTCGACGCTGAATATGCCATGATTTTGCGCGATATGAATATTCGTGTGATCTCTTGGGGCTTTGAGAGTGGTGCTGACCGGGTTTTACACTATCTCAAAGACCGCCATTCGAGTGTGCGCAAACACCAACAGGCGGTGGATATCTGCAATCGCTATGGCATTTTTTCGGGGGGCTATTTTATTGTGGGCTCGTCGCTGGAAACCTACGAAGAAATGGCCAAGACCTATTGGTTTATTCGCAAGAATCAGCCTAAAATGCCGCTGATCAGTGTTTTTCCGCTGATTCCTTTGCCGGGCACAACCCTCTGGCAAGAGACCCAAAACCGCGGTCTGCTCGACCCGGCGTTTGACAAATGGGATCACCTCGAATTTTTGCATTTGGATCCACAGCATTATTTACACCTCAACGAAAATTACAGCCTTCCCGAACTCAAAGAGGCCTATGATCAGCATTTTAATCCCCTGATGCAGTGGACCACGCGGGTCTTTAGCCAAGTATTGGAATACGAAAAAATGCTGGAAGGCTATTTTAAGCAGGTGGTACCCGCGCTTGTGAAGCAGGTTTTTCCGCAAAAGCGGGTATTGGAACTTGGGCGTGGGGATCGCTGGCTCAGTTTTGAACTCGAAAAACATTGCCAGTGGCTGTCTCAGCATTGGTCGGAGCCCTTGGATTTAAACCCCTCAGATGGCGAAGCGCACGAACTCTTGGTTTTGACCCATGTGCTGGAAAAGTTTGGCTTTCATTCGTCCCACTGGCAGGCCATCCAAGCCTTTCAGGGAGACATCTATCTCTTGGTTGAAAACAGCGGTCATTTGCTGCATTTGCTCAATCTGTTGCAGGGGCATTTTCCCTCTGCGGTCGAAGAATTGGAGATGTTTAAGCAGAATTACCGCTATACTTTGCCTTCTTTGCGCAAAGAGCTTGAATTGCAAGGGCTGCAAATTCGCCAGGTTCACCCCTATCGTTTAACCGAGCAGATTCCCGACAAAGCGTCGTTTCAGGCCCTTTTGCAGAGCATGAGCCAGGTTCTTCCCTTGCAGGAATTTCTCCAAGACAGCGATGTCTTTGCCTATGGCCTGTTGCTCGGACGCCCATGAGTGGACGCCCATGAACGGACGTCCGTGAGCGGCTCTCAACGGGAACAAACACCGCTTCCTCTGCGCGAGGCCATGCGGGTAGGTCTGCTCTATGTTGACGATTTTCAGCAGCCCCGCAGTCAGCGCATTGGCTCTTTGGGGCTGGGTTATTTGGCGGCCTGGCTCCAAGCACAGGCGCCGGGCTGTGAGGTGCAAATTGCCATTTCAGCCGCTGAGCTCAGGGCCTGGAAACCCGATTTAATCGGTGTTTCTGCTTATAGTGAAACCCTTTTGCAGGCCCGCGAGGCGGCCCGTGAATTGCGGGCCTTGGATGTGCCCTTGATCCTGGGGGGGGCGCATATGGCCTCCAATCCTTTGGATCTGCCCTGCGAATTTGACGCGGGGGTGGCCGGTGAAGGGGAAGAGGTCTTGTTGCAGGTCGTGCGCTTGCTGGACCAAAATGCCTTTGTTCCCTCACATTTGCAGGGCATCGCGGGTTTAACCTACCAGACCCAGGGGCAGGTGATTGCCCAGGGGCGGGCCCCTGCGATTCAAGACCTCGATCGCCTGGCCCACCCCGATCGCCGCTTGATGTTTGCGGCAATGATGCGGGGACTGCCCGATTTTCAGCCCATTTTGCATATTCACACGGCGCGGGGTTGTCCGTATCGCTGCTCTTTTTGTTCTGCGCCGCTGGTCAACCCCCAGTGGCGTTTTCACAGCCCTGAATGGGTGATTGCTGAGTTGGAAGGCATTGCACAGCAATTTCCAGATATCACAGACATTACTCTTTCCGACGATCTGTTTACGCTCAAAAAAAGCCGCCTCGAAGTTTTGGTGGCGGCGATTCGGGCGGCCGGATTCCACAAACGCTTTCAATTTTTCTGTTCCTCGCGTTCGAACACCCTGACGCCGGATATGTGCCGCCTGTTGCGAGACATGAATGTCTTGATGGTCAGCTTTGGTTTTGAATCGGCTTCGGATCGGCTGGTGCGCGATCTCAAAGGGGTGGGAACCCATCACTGTGATTATGAAAGGGTTTTGGACCTGTGTGAGCGCTTTGGGATCTATGCCCATGGCAATTTTATTACCGGGGCCCAAGACGAAACGGCCGCCGATTTGCACCAGACCTATGCCTTTGTGCAGCGCAATCTCGATCGCTTGGCTTCGGTTTATTTCAGCCATATGACCCCGTTTCCGGGCACCCGCGTCTGGAGTGAAGCGGAGCAGGCTGGGCTGATTCCGGCTGAGTTGGACTACCGGGTCTTAAATTTGGAATACGAACGTGGCAGCAGTGTTTTTCTCAATCAACATTACAGCGAAGATTTTTATCAGCATGCTTATACTGCATTTAAAGGCTTGGAAGTCCATCTCAACGACCGCTATTATAAAGAACAGGCCTTTCTGCGTGAACTCAGTCGCTTTGAACGCCAAGAATGGCCTGAATTTCTCTTGCAAACCTGCGACGCGCAGGGCTGGCAGCAGGTGGCGGTAATCGCTTCCCAAGAAACCCATCTGCCTGCGGATCCGCGTCTGCTTGAAATGTCCCCCGCAGCGGAAATCCCCGCCACAGCTCAAGCCGTGGTGCTTTATTATGTTCTGGACGAATTGCGTGATCCTGCCGCTTTCTTGGCGCGTTTGCCCCAACATTTGCCTGTCTTGAGTCTCAATCACAATGCGGGATTTTATTATTCCTGGGTGCTATTGCTTTTGGGCAAATGGGAAGAGGGGATTTATGGGCTGCGCAGGCGCAGAAATGTGCGTTATTTTACCTCTCGCTCTTTGCGCCGTCTGTTTGATTCAGCGGGTTATTTGGCTCCCACTGAGCTAAAACACCGCTCCAGTTTTAGCCCTGATCCAACTGTTTTAAAGCTGCTGAATCTGATTGGCAAACCTGTTGACGTGGAGATTCACAGTTTGAGTAGCCTGTTTTTGCCACAGGTCAAGAGAGCGGAGTTGCCTGACAAGACCGAGTTTAAACCGTCTGAAAAGGAGTTGAACCATGCCCCTCAGACCTGAAAATTTCGCTGTCCATCTGCCCCAAATTTTACATGGTTTAAATGATATTGTCTTGATTCAGAACGCAGAACGGGAAGTGATCTTGTGGAATGAGGCTGCTGCTCGTTTTTATGGGGTTTCTGAGCAGGAGGCGGTAGGCAAACCTTTTTTGGACTTTTTGCCACCTTATCAATGCATCAGCGAAGAGATGGCGGCTTTTGCTGAGCGCTTGCATGCTCAGCGCCGCGCAGAAGGGCTGTTTCGGGTCGATTTTTCCCAGGGAAGTCGCTATTTGCAGACCAGTATTTCGATTTTACCTCTCGATGCCCAGGCCCCTCTGGAACTGATTATTACCCTGGCCCGCGATATTACCGAACAACGGCGTCTCGAAGAAGAGTTACGTCTGTCTGAATATAAGCTCAATGCCATTTACAACAGCACAACCGATGCCAACCTCTTATTGGGAAAAAATTACGAAATTTTGGCCTTTAATCGCGAAGCGGCCTATGAGATGCGCCTGTTTTTTGGGGTGGATCTGACTGAAAAAGCGATCATAACAGATTATGATTTTCCCAACACGGCGCTGTTTAAATCCCGTTTGGCAGCGGTTTTTGCGGGCGAATCGCTCTCCTTTGAAAGTTATTTACCCCTTCCCCAGGGCGGGGGCATGTGGAAACACATGCTTTTGAATCCCGTAAGTGATCACAAGGGCGATATTTGGGCGGTCTCTCTCAATGCCAGAGATATTACCGAACTCAAACGGGCCCAAGAGGAGATGTTGCAAAACCGGCAGAACCTGCTGTCGATCATTGAAAACAGTGGCGACAGCATCTTTTTTATCAATCCCCATTATGAATTGGTGGCACTCAATTCCCGCGTGCGCAATGCAGCCCGTGACTATGCCGGACTCGATCTCTCTCCAGGCATTTCTCTGTGGGCGTTTATCCAAAGCCAGCCTCCAGAACAGGCCCAGATGTGGAGCGAAAACATGGCCAAGGCTTTGGCAGGACAAGCCCAAGTGGTCGAACAAAAACGCCTGATTCACGGACAAGAACTTTTTTTGGAGTTTTTGTTTAACCCGGTATTTAGCGATCAGGGCCAGGTGACAGGATGTGTGATTATCAACCGCGATATCACCCAGCGCAAAAAAAATGAAGCGGCCCTGCTCAGTCTCAACCAAGATTTGGAAAAGCGTGTGCAGGAGCGCACCTTGGAATTGCAGGTTGCCAAAGAGGCGGCAGAGCAAGCCAATCAGTTTAAGTCTGAGTTTTTGGCCAATATCTCCCATGAAATCCGCACCCCTTTAAATGCGGTCTTGGGTTTTACCGATCTGCTCGAAGAATTGGTTCAGGATGCCCGACAGCAGGGCTATCTCTCTTCAGTTAAATCCAGTGGTAGAGCACTCTTGACCCTGATTAATGATATTCTCGATCTCTCGAAAATTGAAGCAGGCAAACTCGAAATACAGCCTGAATCCGTCATGATACACCGGCTTTTTCAAGAGGTTGAGCAGATTTTTTCACTCAGAATTCAACAAAAGGGCCTGCAATTTATTTTGGAATGTGAGCCGGATTTGCCCCCCCAATTGTTTATGGATGAAGCCCGGCTGCGTCAGGTTTTGTTTAATTTATTGGGCAACGCAGTCAAATTTACTGAGACGGGCACTGTGCAATTAAGCGTGGGCCATTATCCAGGAGAAGGGGCTGAGGGCCATCCCCATGAGATCAATCTCTGGATGCATGTCAAAGATACGGGCATTGGTATTGCGCCTCCCTTTCTGGCCCAAATTTTTGAGCCCTTTAGCCAGCAGGACCGCCAATTGACCAAACGTTATGGCGGAACGGGTTTGGGGCTGACGATCAGCAAACGTTTGATCGAAATGATGGGAGGGGAACTCTCTGTTTCGAGTGAATTGGGCAAAGGCAGTTGTTTTTCGCTCTATTTGCCACATATTCCCGTTTTGCCTGTGGCTCAACGCTTGGCTGACCCCCCTTTTGCTTTGAGTCTTTGGCGCTTTTCACCAGGGAAAAGCCTGTTGATTGTCGATGAACACGCCGACAACCGTAAACTGATCAAAGCCTATCTCTCTGGCCAGTCTTTGTTGGTCGAAGAGGCTGAAAATGCTCACGAGGCCTTTGAAAAGGCCCTGCAGATTCGGCCCGATGTGATTTTATTGGATGTGTTTATGCCATATAGCAATGGCCGTGAACTCTGCCAGCGACTGAAAGGGGAGCCCGCATTGGCTACCATTCCCGTGATTGCGGTATCGGCCTCACCTTTAAATTTCAGTGCCCAGGATTGTCCTGGATTTAAGGCCTTTTTACCCAAACCGATCAGCCAAGAGGCCCTGTTTGATGTCTTGGGCCGTTTTCTGGATGTCTGCCCTGAATGGGTGGCGGAGATCCCAGAAGGGATTCAATTGCCCAATTGGCCCAGGGGGCTGGCCCCCGAATTGGAAAAGCAACTCCAACTGATCTTAACCGAGCGCTGGCCACAGGTGGCGCACAGTGGTTCCTTTGAAGAGATCAAGGCCTTTGCCGAAGAATTGGCCAATTTGGCAGAAGAGGCCGCTTTGACCCCTGTGATCCACTATTCCAGTCAATTGCTGGAAGCGGTTTCCGATTATCATATTGAGCGCATCAACCAAATTTTGGCGGTCTTCCCCGATATGGCCCAACCCTTGACCTTGCCCAAAGCCGGTGAAGTCAATGACTGAACCACGTTCGCGGGTCTTGATTGTCGACGATATTCCCGCCAATATTCAGCTGGTGGCCTCAATTCTCAAGCAGGAAAACTACGATCTGAGTTTTGCCCAAAGCGGTTTAGACGCTTTGCAAATTTTGCAGCAGCGACCGATTGATCTGGTGCTTTTGGATTTGCACATGCCTGAAATGGACGGCTTTGAAGTCTGTGAGCGCTTAAAGCAGCAGCCCGAATTGCAGGCCATTCCCGTGATTTTTCTCACGGCAGTCTCTGAAACAGACCAAATTGTCAAAGGCTTGCGTATGGGTGCTGTAGACTATATCACCAAACCCTTTGAACCCTTGGAGCTTCAGGCACGGGTGCGCACGCAAATTTCGCTCAAAACTGCCTGGGACAAAATTAATTGGCAGAATCAGGAATTAGAACGGTTGAGCCGTGAAAAAAGTGAGCTGATGAGTATGGTGGCCCACGATCTGAAAAATCCGCTGACGGTGATTTTGTCGGGGGTGGATTACCTGCGTGCAAAAGAGTCGCACATTTCAGCGGGCTCTTCGCGCCGTTTGAACAATATGCTGATCGCTGTGCAGCGCATGAATGCGTTGGTGGCCAATTTTCTCAGTCTGGAGAGCATGGAGGCCGGGCGCTTGCGTTTGCAACCCGAAGCGGTGCTGGCCCATGAAATGCTCAAAACCCTGGCGGCTCATTACCAGGAATGGGCCAGTTTGCGGGCTGTCGAGGTGCATTTGGACATTCAGGCGCGCCTCAGTCTTTCCACCGATCCTCTGGCTTTGCAGCAAATTCTTGAAAACTTTTTCTCCAATGCCCTTAAATACACCCCCTCAGACAAAAAAATCTGGCTGCGCCTGATTCAACAGGATTCTCCCCAATACCCTGTGCGTTTTGAGGTCGAAGACCAGGGGCCGGGCATCGCCCCCCATGAGCAAATTCATCTGTTTAAACCTTTTTCGCCCCTCTCTTCACCTTTGGCTGATGGCGAACGCTCGACAGGCCTGGGGCTGGCGATTGTCAAAAAGCTGGCAGAGCTCTTGGGGGGAAAAGTCAGCTGCCGCAGTGAGTGGGGCCAGGGCAGCTGTTTTGTGCTGGAATTGCCCTTTGATTTAAGTTAAAATTGCACAATTTCTCCTGCGATTAGACCTTTTTCGCCCTTTTGAACTCGGCAGGCAGCAATATGGGGGTCGTGTTCAAAAATCAAGATCCAATTGCCTGCTTGGGCGTCTGCGAGAATCTCTTTTTTTTCTGCAATTGTCTGCAAGGGACGCAGGTCGTAGCCCATCACAAAGGGCACCGCAAGATGGGAGGCGGTGGGGATGATATCTGCGCAATAAATCGCGGTTTCCTCTGGGGAATAGATTTCGATCAATTGTTGGCCGGTTGTGTGGCCCTGAGACATGCGGGCCCGGATGCCCGGTAAAATCTCCCCCGGGCCTTCGAGCAGCTGCAATTGGCCACTCGCTTGCAAGGGCAAAAAGTTTTCAGGCAAATAACTGGCCCGGTCCTTTTCGCTTGGGTTCAGGGCCCAGTCCCAGTTTTCTCGCTGAACCCAATAGCGGGCTTGGGAAAAGGTTGGGGCCAATTGACCCTCACGCAGACAGGTGGCTCCACCGGCATGATCAAAATGCAAATGGGTCAGAATCACATCGGTCACGTCTTCGGGTTGCAGGCCCGCCTGGGCCAAAGAACTGAGTAAATTGCTCTGGCTCAAATCGATGCCATACATGTGGGCCTGTTTTTCGGGGAATTTATTGCCAATGCCTGTATCAATCAAAATCACCCGCCCCTGGCCCTGCAATAGCACCACACGCAAGGCCAAATCAATCCGGTTGAGTTCATCGGCGGGGTGTTTTTTTTGCCAGATCACCTTGGGCACCACGCCAAACATCGCACCCCCATCCAGGGCAAAACGCCCGGTTTCTAACGTACAGACCTGATAATCTCCAATCAACATGGGGGCCTCCTGGGCAATCTATTTCGCTCACAGTAACATCTTTGCTTAATTGCGCTCAATGATAGGGGCGCTGTAACTCTGGGCACAGATGTTGCGTCTCGCTCAGCCCTATAATAGCTAAGATCTTATCTTATTGTCCTGGATAGTACATGTTTGAAATATCGCCGGAGCCCGAGCAGGATCTGAGCAGCCTGTTTGCCAAAAATGCCATTCGCCGTAAAACAGAGGGCACAGACAAAAAAGTCCCCTCTCCCTCTGTGCAGCAGTTTATCAAAGCGCGTTCGGAGATCAATTTGGGCCTAAAAAGTATTTATTCCCGCAGGCCTTTGCCGAGTGAGGAACGCATGGATGCTGAGCCTCTGCCCGAAAGAGAGCAAGAGAGCGAAGACCTGGCTTATTTTAACCATTTGTTTGAACGCAATACCATTTTGCCCCGCACCCAGTCGGGCCGGGTCAAACGCCCCCTGCTGCCTTTGGACAGCGATGCCAATGACTTGCCCCGTTCCACCCGGCGTACCGCTTCTCCACCTCCCAGCCACGAAGAGAGCCAAGCCCCAGCGGATGGCTGGCTTCAGCCTCGGGCCGACAACCCCCAGGATTTGAGTTTTAACGATCTCTATTACAAACACCGCAAATTGCAATTGCATTATTCGGTTTGCCAGATTTTGCTCAAAGTCGGTTTGGCGCTCAATGCCCAGCTCCAAGAGATCTGCAATTTGATCGTGGAAAAATTCAGTCTCTGGCAATGCCATATTTTTCTGCTCGAAGGCAGCACCGAAGAGAGTTTGTCCTGTGCTGCCAGTTTCAGCAAAAAGCACATGGAATTTTTGCAGTCCAGTTCGACCTGGGCTGTGAAAGTCGGCAGCCCAGGTCAATTGGGCCAGGTGCTGCAAGAGCGCCGGGATATTCTTTCGGGCCACGAAATGTACAACCGCTATTCGCTGCCGATTTCCCACCAGCAGGACCTGATGGGGATCATCGACATCTATTACGCCCCAGCCCATATGCTTACGGTAGAGGAGCAGATCACGCTCAAAACCGTGGCAGCTCAGCTCTCCTCATATTTGGAGGAGTACCACAAACACGAGCGCGCCCAACAGATGGCGATCACCGATGGCTTGACCCATCTCTACAACCACCGCTTTTTTCAGCAGCGCTTTGACGAAGAAATACGCCAAGCTCAGCAGAAAAAGACCTTTCTCTCGCTGATTCTGGTAGATATCGACTTTTTTAAACAGGTCAATGACGTGCATGGCCATTTGCAGGGAGACAAAGTCCTGCAGCAGGTGGCCGCTGTGATTCGCAAAACCCTGCGCACAGGGGATATTGCCGCCCGCTATGGCGGTGAAGAATTTGCGGTTTTGCTGGCCAATACCTCCCTTGAGACCGCTGAACAGGTCGCCGCGCGCCTGCGTGAAAATATTGAAGCAGAAGAGATCAAAGGCAGTTTTGAAACCCCGCTCAAAGTGACCGCGAGCTTGGGTGTGGCCGGGCTTTTGGCACCGGAGCCCCATCGCCGTGAAGAAATCATTGCCGCTGCAGATAGCTGTCTGTATGAAGCCAAAGAAAATGGCCGCAATCAGGTGCGGGTTCACCGCGCATTGGTCTCCTCTCTGCCAGCAGCTCAACAAACTTCAACAACAGTGTCTGCGACTGTTTCGATAGAAAAAGGCCCGCAATTCCGCTGGGCTGAATTTTTCCGCCAACAGGAAGAGCGGATCAAGACCGAGTGGCTCAAACAAACCCAGAACTATGCCGTGCCAGAAGTCACTGATGCCGTGTGGCGGATCAAACCCGCACTCTCTGAGTTTTTAAGTGCCTTGGCTGAAGTGCTCGACAAACGCCTCAGTACTGAAGAGTTTAAGCAGCGTGAGCTTTTGCCTTTGCGCCTGACCCGTGAAATTCACGATGGCTCAACTGCACTTTCGCTGATCAGCTTTGAAATGGCGGTGATTCTGCTGCAAGAATCCCTCAAACAGGCCGTTCAAGACGGGCATTTCTCCGAACGGGACACCCAATGGGCGGGCTCGGCGATTGACCAATTGGCGGATCAGCTCAACACCTTGCTTTTACAGCTCTTTCGTCATCATCCCAAACACGGGGGTTAAGCCATGCCCTGGTTTTTGTTTTTGGTCTCCGCTGGGTTTGGCTATATCTCGTTGAGCATGTTTGTGGCGGGTTTTAAAGAGCAAGACCCTGCTGAGCGCAATAAATTGATGCGCTCCGGCTTTGGCACCTTGACCCTGTGTATGATGGGGATTGTCTTTGCCTGGTATTCGCTGAATGGGGTGCCTCAGCCTTAGTTGGGTTTTGCCTCTGTTTGAGCCAAAACAAAACCGGCTGCAGTTTATGTGCAGCCGGTTTTCTGTCGGGGCTGGAATTTAGAAGTCGATTTTGTCGATCATGGCGTCGACAATGCCATACTCCAACGATTCACGGGCATCCATCCAATAGTCTCTGTCAAAATCTTTCATGATTTTATCAAAGCTCTGGTTGCAGTTTTCAGCGAGAATACGCGCGCCCATTTCTTTGGTTTTGACAATTTCTTTGGCGTGAATGGCGATATCTGCGGCGGCACCTTGAATCAGGCCGCCAATGCTGGGCTGGTGAATCATGACCCGGCCGCTGGGATAGATAAAGCGTTTGCCTTTTTCGCCCACCGAAAGCAGGATGGAGCCCATGGAGGCGGCCAAACCCATGCAGACCGTGGAAACGGGAGAGGAGATCATTTTGATGGTGTCATAAATGACCATCCCCGAGGTGACTACGCCACCGGGGCTGTTGATATACAGGGTAATTTCTTCGCCGGGTTTTTCGGATTCCAGGTACATCAGGCGGTTGACGACGTCGCGGGCAGAGGCATCCATGACCGGACCCCAGAGAAAGACTTTGCGCTTTTCGAGAAATTTTTTCTGAAAAAGCCGGGTATCTGAAAGACCTTCCAAGAGATCCTTCACAGGGCTCTTTTCATCATCTTCATCATCTTCTTCAAATCGAATCATCGGGATTGTCCATCCTTGTCTGCGGTCTATTTTTGTTGAGTCTAATTTTGTTCAGTCTAACACAGACCCCCCGCCCACGGGCAGACTTTAAGGGGATCTCCTCAGAATCACAGAGATCAGGTAAACTAGAGGCTTATTGGGGTAGAGGCGCAATGGAAAATTCACAACTTGACGCAATTATTCAAGAGTCAGATCTCTTCAGGGTTTTGGGCCTGGAATTCACGGCCAGTCCTGAAGATGTGCGCATGGCGTATAAAAAACTGGCCAAATTGGCCCACCCGGATATGTTTATTGAGCCCGAGCTCAAAACCAAAGCCGAGCAGGCATTTATCCGCATCAGTGACGCTTTTAATACCCTGCGAGACCCGTTTAAGCGCAAAGACTATGAACGCACCCTCGATCGCGTACGCGAGGCCGAAGAGAAGGCCCGTGAGGCCGAAAAAAAAGCCAGCGAAGCTGAAAAAGCCAAAGCCGAACCCACGCCACCTGCTGGGACGCGTCCCTTTTCGGGGGCGCCCCCCCGACCCCAGTCGACTCCCCAACCCGAATAAAAAGACCTACAGGCCCGCAAAGAGCAGGCCGATGGGCATTT
>JBFWRL010000045.1:0-34879 GCA_050248915.1 Candidatus Sericytochromatia bacterium | reverse complement strand
GATCTTGGTAGACCACGGGGCTGGATTCTTCGATATAACCCCGTGTTTCATAGCGCCAGCGCAATTGGCCATTTTCGGTTTTGAGGGCATAAAGGCTGCGATCCCAACCGCCAATATACAAAGTGCCGCTGTGTAAAACGGGGGAAGACTGAGAAAAATAGCCCCCTGAGCGGAACTGCCAAACCAAGGTACCCGTATTGCTGTCGAGGGCATGGACCTGCTGATCCCAGCCGCCAAAGAAGACCTTGCCATAACCTACCGCTGGGGTGCTGTCGATCGGATGGGTGATAAAATAGCGCCACTCCTGAATGCCGGTTTTGGCATCGAGGGCGTAGAGGCTGCGATCGCGGCTGCCAAAGAAAACCTTGCCATAGCCAGCGGCCACTGTGCCCAAAATGGCTCCCTGGGTCAAAAACTGCCATTTCAGACGGCCGGTTTTGAGGTCCAGGGCATAGAGATTGTGGTCGCTTGAACCAAAATAGACGGTGTCTTGATAAACCGTGGGATAGCCCTGCACATGGCCCCGGGCCTGATAGCCCCAGAGCATTTTGTGGTTGCGGCCATCGAGGGCCACAACACTGTCGGTAATCACTTTATCGCGATCGTCTTTGCGCTCTTTTTTTTGGTAACCCGAGAGCACCAGATCCTGGGTGCCATCTTGGTTGATATCCACCAAGGTGATTTTGGGATCCCAATAGCGACTGTGCATAATCCAGCCCAATTGACCCGGTCGGCCCACACATCCGGTGGACAGCCATACGCAGAACAGGATTAAAAAGTAGCTTCGCGCCAATTTCAAAGCAATCGGGCCTCTCAAAGAATATGCCCAGTATACCCCAATTTTAGGCGGGGGTTCAGGCTGGTGCTGGGGCTGTTGACTAGAGCAAAAGCCATGGCCTTTGATAGAATACAGCTAGAGACCCAAGTGAAATCACAGGCAGGCAAAGATGGAGAGACTCTGCGGGAATTGTGCTTACGGTGCAACCGCTTACACGCGTTATGGCGAAGAGGACGAGAACTTCGTGATCTGCCAGATCAAAGAACATGAAAACCTCAACCGCAAACCCGATCGCTACAGCACCAGTTCAGCGGTCTCTCGCATGCATGTTCAGCGCGATGCCTGCCTCAATTGGCGGCCTGTGGCCGAACCTTCGCGGTCCAAAGAACAGCCCTTGCATCTGGCTCAGACCCCTCCACAAACAGATGCCGATTACGACCTGATTCGACCTGCGGCCAGTGTCTCCCGCTCACAAGAACAAGAAGAACTCAAAAAACTCAAGTTGATGTTGATCCAAAAAGACCAGATGGTGACGTCGTTGCAGACCCAGAATGTGTTTCTCAGCGAACAATTGTCAGAGCTGCAACAAGAAATGGCCGAACTCAAACGATCAATGCAGCAGGTGCGCTATTTTGACCCCACCTTATTGGCCCAGATGGACTATTTTGCCCTGCTCGGAATTGGTCTCGACAGCAAACCCGATGAGATCAAAGATGCCTATCGGAACAAGATGAAGTTTTACCATCCCGATCGCTTTGCCACCATTGCCCGCTTGCTCAACCAGGCCTATGAGACCTTGATGGATACCGAAGCACGAACCAAATATTTACAAAAATTGCGGGCAGAACGTCATCCTGGTCTGCAATAGTGATTTTGCTTAACCTGTGGGGTTTTTCCTGTGTTAAACTGATTTCAATTCAGGTGCCCAGGATGGAATCATGCCCAAACGCTTTCATATTCTCGCTGCAACCGCTTTCCTTGCTTTTGTTTTGCCCGCCAAAGCTGAAGAGGTCTTGATGCCTGTCAGTGAGATTCAGCGCGGCATGGAGGGAACCTGCCGAACTGTCTTTCAGGGCAAAACCGTAGAACCATTTGGATTTAAGGTCCTGAGCTTGATGCAAGGCATGTTGGGGCCCGGTCAGGACGTGATCTTGACCCGACTGACAGGCGATAAAGCTGAATTTACCGGGGTTGTGGCGGGAATGAGCGGCAGCCCCTGTTATATTAACGGCAAGTTGATTGGGGCCTTGGCCTATCGCTTTGGCACCTTCACCAAAGAGCCCATTGCTGGCATCACCCCGATTCAGAATATGTTGGATATCTTTAAACTGCCTCCTGAACCTGCCAAAGCAGCCCAACAGACCTATCTCCCCCAGACTTACCAGCAAAGCCTGAATCAAATGCAAAAGGCCTCCATGCCCGTGGCTTCTGCGGGCTTTCAGCGCATCGCCACCCCACTCTCTTTTGGCGGTTTTCGCAGTGAGGTCTTGGCACATTACCAAGGCGACTTAGAAAAATTGGGCTTTCAGACGGTAATGGGGGGCCTCAGCAGCTCGGGCTCAAGTTCAAGCTCAAGCGGAACGGGTTCAATCGTCAACCCCGACATGCCCGAAAAACTCGAAATGGGCGGGGCGGTGGCGGGCCAAATGGTGCGGGGAGACCTCTCAATCGAAGGCACAGGCACCGTCTCTTATATCGACAAAAACCGGGTTTTGGCTTTTGGACATCCCTTTTTTAATGAGGGGTATGTGCAAATTCCAATGGCCACGGCCTATATCCATCATATTCTCTCCAGCGAAGCGGGCTCTTACAAAATGTCGCAGGCCGGACGTGAAGTGGGCACCATTGTTCAGGATCGCCTGACCGCCATCTATGGCGAAATTGGCAAAAAGACAGCGATGATCCCGCTGCAAATCCAGGTTCAAGACAGCGCCAGTGTCGACCCCTCCCAGCTCAAGCTGGAGGTCTTTGAGAGCCCGACCCTGACGCCGATGCTCATGGCCATGAGCATTCACAACGTCTTGACCGCGCGCCTGAATTACAATCTCGGCGGCACGCTGATGCTCGAAGGCAGTCTCAATGTCGACGGCCAAAATTTGAAGTTTCGCAACGATTACACCCTGGGCGAGGGGCAAGATGTGGTAGTTGTGGCCGTTCAAGAGCTGGCCAACTCACTCTTTGCCCTCTGGAGCAACCCCTTTCAAAAACCCGCTATTCGGGGCCTGAATTTAAAGGTCAGTCTCAAACCCCAGACACGACAGGCCCAAATTCGCCGCATTTGGACCGACAGCGACGAGGTCAAACCCGGTGAAGCGGTAACCTTACATGTGGAGCTTTCCAATTGGCGACAGGAGCGGGTGGTGCGCAATTTTAAAGTCCAGATTCCCGCCAATACCCCGTATGGCCCGCTCACCCTGTTGGCGGGAGATGCGCGCTCAATTGATAATCTCGAGGCCTCAGTGCGCACGGGTTTTACGGGCTATCACGATCTTTTAAACAACCTCTTTAGCAAGCGCAGCAACAGTGATTTGCACCTCATGTTGATCAGCAATGAAGGGGGCATGTCTCAGCACAGCACCTTGATGGCCAAATTGCCAGCTTCGGTACAAGAGCTTTTGTTTACCCCCGAAACCGAAAGCCTGACCATTCCCATTCGCTCTCCAGGCTCTGAACAGAGAATTGCCACCGAGGCCGATCTCAAGGGCCAAGCCACCCTGCAAATCTGGGTGACTCCCCATGCCAATGCCATTAATTAAACCGCTCACTTAAATATGATTGATTTTGAGGAAGGATTTATCTCTCACCCATGAAAAAGCTCTCCCTGATTGCCGCCATGTTCCTCGCCTTGTCACTTCCTGCACAGGCCGAATTTCCCAAAAATTGGTATTTAGAAGGGGTGGGTGACTTTTTAGACGGTGATATCCTCTCCACCGCAATCGAAGCTGATGGCTCATTGTCGTTGGGCTTTGATATCCGTCCCGTGGTCAATTTGCCCCGAGGCGTGATTCTGGATGCCGAAAGCAGTGGCACACAATTGCTGGTGGGCACGGCCAATCCTGCCGGGGTTTACCAAGTCGAACTCAAACAGAGCGGTGGCTATCAGGTTAAAAATTTGCTGGAACGTAGCCAAGGCGTGATCTCTGCCGTTTTGCCCGAAAAAGGCGGAAGTGTTTTGGCCGCGCTCTCACCCTTCGGCCAAATTTACCGCATCACTGGCCAAAAGTCTGAATTGATTCACGCCATGGACGAGCGCTATATCTGGGAAATGCAGAGCGGCCCCCAGGGAGAAGTGTATATTCTGACCGGGGATTCCGGCTCTCTCTACCGCCTCGGTAGCGACCAAAAAATGACCCGGCTCTACCAATCGGGAGAAGCCAATCTCAAGGTTTTACACCAAGACAGCCATTGGGGGCTGCTGCTCGGCAGCGGCAGCAAAGGCATTGTCTATCGCCACCAAAATGGCAAAACCCAAGCCCTGCTGCACACCCCTTTTACTGAAATTACAGCCCTGACCGGCGATGGCAAAGGCAATGTTTTTGTTGCAGCCACCAGTGCCACCCCCGAAAAAAATGGCCCCAAAAGTGCGATCTTTTTTATCGATAAACAGGGCCGCAGCGAAATGATCTTTCGCATGAGCAGCGAAACGGCTTTTTCACTTGAAATGGACAAATCTGGCAGTCTGCTGATTGGTTCTGGGCCCCGGGGCCGGATTTACCGTTTCAGTGATCCGCTCTCTCGAGAAAAACGCATTTTGAGTTTGCCGGCCCGTTCCCAATCGCGCCAATTGGTCAAATTGTTGCAAGGGCCCGGTGAAGAGGTCTTGTTGGTGGGGTCGAGTCCCGCCCAAATTGAGAGTTACCAGGGCAATTATCTCAGCAAGGGGCTGTATGAGACCCAGATCTTCAGCAGCAATTTGACGTCCCAATGGGGCAGTTTGCGCTATGATGCCGTTTTGCCCCCTGAGACTGAAATCAAGGCCTGGTCACGCAGTGGCAATACCGCCGACCCCGACAATACCTGGAGCGACTGGGCTGGGCCGTATAGCCGTCCCCAGGGCAATCAAATCAGCTCACCCGATGGCAAATATTTGCAGTTCCGCTTTGAATTGAGCACCCGCAACCGCAAGCAAACCCCTTATTTGCACAGCTTTGACATCAGCTACCTGCGCGAAAATCTGCCCCCTTACCTCAAAGATGTCTATTTTTTACAGCGGGGCATTTATTTTAAACCCCATACCCTGGCCAAAGTGGAAGGGCCCCGCACGATTGAATTAAATCCCGATATTCTTGATAAATTGCGTCGCCCCCGTGGCACCGAAGAGATCTACCAGGAGTTGATGACCCAGAAGGCCACAGGCCCGATGCGGCTCTTGCAAGAGTACCGCCCAGGCATGTTGAGCCTGGCCTGGGATGTCGACGACCCCAATGAAGACGAATTGCGCTATGAGGTCTGGTACCAGCCCTATGGCCAAAAAGAGTGGAAAAAACTGGTCCAAGATCTGCAAGAAAATGTCTTCTCTTTTGATACAGCGACCCTGATGGATGGCGCTTACCATTTTCGCGTCTTTGCCCACGATCAGGTCTCCAATTCGGGCAAGAGCTTTAAGGTCTCCAAAGACAGCCAATTGATCACCGTCGACAATACCGCTCCCAGCATTTCCAATCTGGAGGCGCAAATTGAAGACAAATACATTCGTTTGCGTTTTTCGGCCAAAGACAGCACCTCTCCCCTGGCTTATGCTGAGTATTCACTCAATGGCCAAAAAACGGCGCTGTTTCAGTCCAAAGACGGGATCGTCGACGGTTTAGAAGAGGGCTTTGATCTGACCCTGCCCAAACCTGGCAAAGGCCAACATTTTGTGGTGGTGCGGATTGTGGACCGTTTGGGCAATGTTCAAACGGCCAAAAAAACCTTTGAGATTCAATAAGACCCCAAAAAATCAGAGCAGGAGCTGAGTATGGACGGAGAAAATTCGTATATTCAAAATCTCTTTTGTGAGTCATTTGCGGGGTTTGGCGCGACCATTCCCGAATTGCTCAGCTTTGCTCTGGATGAAGTGGGGCTGATGGATGAAAAAACCCTGGTCAACGGCAAAAGTGCCCGTGAACTGGCCGAGAGTTTTTATCGCAAACGCAACCGAGTGCGCCAAAATAGCCGCCTGGGCAGTTTGCTGATCCAAGAGGGAATTATCTCCAAAGAGCAATTGATTGCTGCTTTGAGCTACCATGTCTCCGAAGATGTGCCTTTGGGTGAGGCCCTTTTGCGTCTCAATTTCTGTGGCCAAACAGAATTGGATTGGGCGCTCAAACACCAAGCCAGCCTGCGCAGTCGCATTGGTTGAACGCCCGCCTGCTGTTTTAAGAGGCCTGGGTCACCCATTGGTCAGACAAAGACAGGGCTTTTTGGATTTCGGGATTGTCGGGCTCCAATTGATAGGCCAATAAAAAGGCATTGCGGGCATCTTCATAGCGCTCCTGCTGCAAAAAGGCCAAGCCAATCCCATTGTAGATGGTCAACTGGGGGGCCTGAGGGTTGAGGGCCCGGTCAAAAAGTTGCAGGGCCTGGCCACTTTCTCCCGCTTCTAAGAGCAGATAACCCAATTGGGTCAGGGCTTCAGGATGGGTGGGGTCTTGATCCAAAATATCCATATAATGGGCCGAGGCTTGGCCGCTATTGCCTTGGCTGCTTTCGATCCAGGCCAAATACATCCGGGCTTCAACGTTTTTGGGTGCTCTTCGCAGCACCTCTTGCAGCAATTCACGGGCCCGCTCGGGATGTTCTTCGGCCAATTCCAATTTGGCCAAATCGAGGCTGCTGAGATAAAAAGCGGGATCCAGTCCCCGCACCTTTTCAAAACACTGGCGTGCGAGGGGGAGATTGTCTTCTTGCAGTGCAATCACCCCCAAATTGTGCAGCGAATCGAGATCATCGTCGGCCAAGCTCAGGGCCTTTTCAAAATCGCTGCGGGCCTCTGTTAAATTGCCCTCTTCGAGCCAGGCAATCCCCCGGTGGCGGAAGTCAGAAGCTTGCTCAAAGTCACTGCGTTCAATCAGGCCCGAATAGAGTTCGCGCACCTTTTCGAGCGAGCCAGCGCGAAAATGGTAGCGAGCAATCTGGTTGACCAGATCCCGCGATTGGTCCATTTGATCGAGCCATTGGCCCGCTTTTTCCAATTGGTTTTGTCGCAAATAGAGATTGCCCAATTCAATTTTGATGGCCTGCAAAAGAGGCAGATTGTTCTCTTGGGCCAAAGCGGGATTGTCCAATAATTTCAGCCATCGGACTTCGGCTTCACTTTCTTTGCCTTCGAGCAGATCACAGCGCCCGAGTTCCAATTCAAACGTGGCTTCGGTCAAGGGCTCCACATCCTCGACCCGCAAATATTTGCGGGCTTCTGTGGGCTTTTGACGCAACAAGGCCAAACGGGCCAAGCCGATTCGAATATCTGTGCTTTGGGGGTTTTCGCGCAGGGCCCTGCGAAAATAATGGTCGGCTTTTTCCAGGTCTTGTTGCATCAGATAAGCATTGCCGATACCCGCAAAGGGCTTCCAGGTTGTGGCGGCCCGATCGGAGACCAGCGAGGTAAAGGCTTCCAGTCGCAGCGCCATGGCTGCTTGAAAGGATTCAACTGACTTTTCGAATTCTCCCAACTGGCTCCAGGCACTGCCCAAATTGACCCAATAGTCGGGGTTTTTTTGACACATTTCAGGGGCATCCTGACAGGTTTTGAGAGCCCGATCAGGCTGGTGCATTTCGAGGTATATCGAGGCGATATAACACCAACAAGCGGCCATATACGTGGGCAGGGCTTCGCGCTTCTGGCTCTTTTCGACCGCTGCCAAAAAGGCTGCCAGGGCCCCTTCGTTTTCGTGGTTGACACGGTGAGTGAGGCCCAAATTAAAGGAATGAAAGGGGTTTTGTGGTTCTTGCAACAAAGAGGCCTGAATCAATTCCAAATTGCGCAGGTATTTGTCGCGTTCGGCCATCATTTCACCGGTATAACCGTAATGCAAGACCAGCACATCGGGGGCGGCCATGCGCTCAAAGATCAGGCCCTCGCGGCGGGGTTCGAGCTGCTCGTGAATATACCCCGTGTAATGCAGGTCGCTGTGGCGGGGAAAAAGGCGCAACATATAGTGTTCAACGGTGTCGACATCATTGCCCACTTTGTTAAAATTGCGGATTTTAAACTGGTACCCCGTCAAATGGGGCTGTTGAATCTGAATCAACTCCCGGATATTCGCTGCAGTTTCTGGCGCGAGCACCTCATCGGCATCGAGGATCAAAATCCAATCGCCCGTGGCCTTTGCCAAGGCCTGATTGCGGGCCTCTGAAAAACTGCCGGTCCACGCAAAGTGAGAGACCGAAGCCCCCATTTCTTCGGCAATGGCGATCGTGCGATCGCTGGAGCCGGTATCGACCACGATCATTTCATCGACCACTTCGCGCACACTTTCGAGACAGGTACGCAAAAAACGCTCCTCGTTTTTGACAATCATACACAGTGAAATCCGCGTGACTTGCGGTGGTTGTGGGGCACTGGCCAAGAGGGCTTCCCATTCGGGCCAAGAGGCATCTGGGGCCGCGTCGCCGCGTTCAGCCAGCGCAGCGCGCACCTGCAACAGGCTTTCACGGGCTCCGACATGTTCTGGGACCAAGCGCAACGCCTGCAAAAAGCAGCGTTCGGCCAATTGCGGCGCCTGCAGATGAAAGAGGGCAATTCCAGCCACAGAGTAGAGGTTGGCATTGCCTGGCACTTTTGCCAAGGCCTTGTAAAAATGTGCCAAGGCCCCCCCAAAGTCCTGGGCCTGTAATTTCAGGCTGCCCAAATCCAAATGCAAAACGGGGTTGTCGGGATCCGCTTGTAGGACGGATTCAAAGAGCGCCTGGGCTTTTTCTGTCTGTCCGGCGTGTAAGGCTTCCAGGGCATTTAAGGTTTGTTCCTGAAGCTGGGCCTGTTGCTCCCGGAAAACCGGCTGGTCCAAGCCCCCTTGCAACTGCGCCTGAATTTTGGCATAAACATGTTCCCAGCTCAAATGGCTGTGCACATATTCACTTGCCGCTTGGCCCATGGCTTGGTAATCGGCCTGTTTTTCGAAGAGCTGGCGCATCTGATAGCGCAATTCTGCGCCGTTGTTTTCAAACCAAGTGGGAAAACTGAGGGTGGGAATGCCCCCAATTTGTTTTTCGGCCCCTTTGACCCGGCGGCTTTTGAGCCAGATATTGAGATTGTCGGGTTCGATGCCGAGGCGTTCTTCGCTGCCACTGAGCACCGTTGGCAAGCCACAGGCCATGGCCTCAAAAATCGAGAGGCCGAAGGCTTCGGCCCGAAAGGGGCTGACAAAAGCCTGACAGGCGGTATACAGTCCGGCCTCTTCAGTTGGGCTCAAGTTGCGGTCGAGGTAGATGATCGGGGGATTGTCGGGATTGGCCTGATAAGCCCGTATTTGCTCCAGGCAAAAGTCCTGATCTGAGGAATCAGAGATGCGTGTATTGCGAATGACCAAACTGACATTTTCATCGGGCAAAAACTCATCGATAAACGCTTTGAGCAAAAGATCGATGCCGGAATACCAGAGGGCTTCCCCTGAAAAGAGAAAACAAAAGCGCCGCCTGCCGGGCAAACGCAGGGGCTCGGCCTGGGGATGAAAACGGGTGGTATCGACCCCCGCAGGAATCACAGCCACCCGCTCTGGGGAAAGGCCTTCACGCAGGTAGAGGCTGCGGTTTTCGGGGGTGTGCACCCAAATTTGATCACTGGTAAAACTCAAAAAATGATGCCATTCCTGGGGCATTGAGCCATATTCCCAAGGCAGGGCGTGAATCCATTTGGCCTGAGACACGGGCATATCTGCTAGAAGTCCCTGATGCAACAACTCATATTGCAAACTGGCGGGCACCCGTTGCAAACGGCTTTCAAGCATCGGGCTGAGAAATCCTTCGCGGCGCATCACCGCGTCTTCGGGGGCCAGCCCCAGATCATAATCCGATTTTTGACTGATGATTTCGGCCAGAGCGCGGTTATAGCGGGCAAAAGGCCCCCCCTGATAGAGGGGGCCCGTGAGACGAATGCCGGGTTTGTGTTTGATTTTTCCGATCTTAAGTGCCATCGATCTGCTCCTGTGGGCCGTGCCCGGTCTGAAAATAAGGTCTTCCTTTCATTCTATCGGCCAATTCTTTTTTCTGGTTAAGTTTTTTTCGCTTGTGAATTTTTTGGCAAAGTCGGGTATATTAAGAAAGTGCAATTCAAAACCCTTTTCTTCTGAAAGGCCGATCTTTATGACTTTCTCTTCCCTTCCCGATCCCAGTGTTCGCCGCGCCGGTTATACGAATACCCCCTCTGTAATTACACCGCCGCCCGCGACAACAGGCACAGGTTCCCCAGCGGCCACGCCTCCCGCGGTGAGCAGCGAGCCCCCTGCCCAGATTGCCACACCCAGCAGCTTTCAAGGCACACCCGGTGTGGGCCAAGATGCCGGATTTAACCCGATTAGTGCCGATATTTTCAAAAAAATTCAACAGGCCGATAGCCTGGCAGCCAAGACAGAATTGACTGGCGCACAAATGGATCCCGAAATGGCGGCGATCTTGCAAAAATTTAAAGAGGCTTTGGCTGAGATTTCTCCGCCCCCCGATTCCCAGCTCTCCCGGATCATGGGGCAATTTAAAGCCGTCATCGATAAATTGGCCGAAAAAATTGAAACAGGCCAAGCAGCCACACCGGCCCCAAGTGGAGAAAGCCAACCCTCTCCTGCTGCGGAGCCCACCGCTGAGCCCGCTGCCAGCACCCCAGAGGCCCCCGCCCCAGCAGATGCGGCAGCGACAGAACCAGGAGCCCCAGAGGCCACGTCTGAACCCGCTGTTGCTGAAGCGCTGGCCGATGCCGAGGCCGCTGAGGCCGAAACTGAAATTGCCGCTGCGGAAGCCTCCGAAACGGAAGCCAGTGCTGAAGCCGGAGAAGGCGACACAGCCACAAGCGGAACGGCTCCCACTCCCCCCGAATCGCCCAAAGAGACAGACAATCCTGCCCTGAAAGATCCACAAGAGATGTTAAAAGGCTCGATCGAAGAATTGCTGGCCATGTTTCAGAAAAAACGCCTCGAAGAGCAATTGAGTGCTTTTGGCGAAGAGCAATTGCAGAAAATGCGCGAAGCGCTCAATCAGGCTGCCAAAGTTTTGCGCGGCATGCCCTAAGCCCCTTTAAATTCAGCAAAAGCCCCCGCATCTAAAGCGGGGGCTTTTCTTTGAGAGTGTCTGGACAACGGTCTTTTAAGCCAGTTGAGAGCGATTGCTGACGTGGGTGACGTAGCGCTGGGCAATCGCCAGACTTTTCTCCGTTTTGGGATCGTGACCGAGGTTGTAAGAGGCTACTGTGCGATCCCAATCGCCTAAGCCCAGGCCCAGATCGCCTTTGATTTTTTCGCGTTGGCGGGCCAAAAAAGTCAGGCCATAGTCGATATTAAATTCGAGATCGTATTTGACCCGCGGAAAAACCGCGCCTGAGCCATGGGCCTTGTCGTTGATTTGCATCACCCCCCAATCGGTGGACTTGAGGATGCCATCGCGCACGTTGCGGCCCTGAATCAGGGTGCCTTTGGAGACATCGCTCCACATTTTCCAACCACTCTCGTTGCCTGCCATGCCCAGTGCGACTTGCTCGGGAATGCCTTTTTCTCGGGCTTTGACCTTGATAATCGCTTTGATCACGTCACTTTGGTAGCGTTCCAAAGACCCACCCTGAAAGGGCACTCCGTATTTTTGACCCAATTGGGTCAATTGTTGCGTCGGGCTCGAAAAGCTCAGCGGGGGGCCGGCCACCGGTGTGGCCGCGCGTTTTTGCAAAAGACTCGGGTGCATCAATTGGAACTGATCTTGGTTGCCCACCGAAGCCGGGGAAAGCCCAGGGGGCGAGGAGGGGGCCAACAGGCGGCTGATTGACTGCTGTTGAATCAGCGCCAGACCCGACGGGGAGAGAAGTGGTAAGGGTTTAAGCATGGAACCAGCCTATCGTAAAATCAAGGACCTTTATTTAAACACACAACACGCCACAAGCAAAACTGAGCGCTTATATTAATTATGCCCTTAAAGGGGCGGATTAATGCTTCTCAGCGTGAAAAATTTAACTTTTTTTGGGGCCTGTCTACTGGGGGGCTGATTCAGCAGGCTCCAACTCATGGGCCATAAAAAAATAATACAGACTCAAAGACATCATTTTGCAATAATTGTATAGTACCAAAGGCCAAAAGACTGCGCCAAAAGCCACGAGGCCAAAGGCCATGGGGTAACTGATCTGTTTTAAGATCCAGGCCACCATGAGTGGAATCAGCCAAAACAGCACAAACAGAGCATAAGAGATCGGAATGGCACTGAGCAAAAAACCGTTGCCCCGATCTAAGACCAATTGACATTGGGGACAGGTCGATTCAAATCGGGTCAAACGGGCAATCGGGCGATGTCCGCAACGTGGACAGCCATTGCTGAGGGCTTTAAACAGGGCAGTGAGACGATTTTTTATCACGTTCTTTTCCTCCGCTCTAGTATATACCTTTCAAAGGCACAAAAAAAAGCCTGTCCAGGAGGACAGGCCGAGGTTATCCAGATGTTTGGCAACAGGTGCTGCCAAATTTAGTTCACATTGTTTCTCAGTGCGCGCTTGAGGCGCACTGTTTAAATTAAATGCGCTGGTATTTCACAGGCATTAAAGCGACTGAGGGCGTTGCACCCAGAGCGGGGCGGACAATGCCAATCAGGCGGACACGGGTGCGGTCTTCTAAACTGGGCAGGGCATTTAAGCTCTGGCCCTGTTGGCTAACCAGGGGCAATTCTTCGCCTTCAGCCAATAAGAGGCTGGCACCCGGCTGAGCATCACTGTAGATGCCTTCGAGTTCCACCTGTTTGCCTAAGAGAGCCTGAAAACGGGTGACAGGCTGAGCCAGAAAACCCGATTGCGCCGTGGGGGCACTGTTGGATTCAACATAACTCAAACGGGCATCTGCTTTGAGGGTTTGCAAAAGGGAAAGCGGAGCCTGGGCAGGCACAACCACCAGATAGATATCCAGGCCCGTGAGAATTTCTCTGACACTCAGATTGTATTGAGAGAGCAAAAGGGAGCGCTCATTGCGGGTGGTATTGGCTTTAAATTTTAACAACAGGGTGACAGCACCCGTTGCGGGTTGCACAAAACGCACAGGCTGGGTGGGCAATTTGAGTGCGAGGGGGTAAGTGGCCTGAATGGGGGTCTGCCCACAGGCAGTCAGGGCCAGGGCTGTTGTTGCGAGCAATACTGTTTGACGAACAAAGGAAGTCATGTGAAACATTTTCAATCGACTCCTTTCTTAACCTAATCTTTAACCATAATTAACTTGTAATTCATTATATTCCGTCAGACTGATTAATGTCAATAAATAAGAATAAAAATTCTATTTTAAGAATAATATATACAATGGGTTATATATCACAATTGACAGCCCCAGTCGGGCCATGTTAGTTTTCAGCATTCTCAAGAATTAGAAATACCAACAAACATCATGAAACAACCTGTCTACCTGGATTACAGCGCCACGACTCCCGTTGACTCCCGTGTCTTAGAAGCCATGTTGCCCTGGTTTTCTGAGAAGTTTGGCAATCCCGCCAATATTTCTCACAGCTATGGCCGTGAAGCCCTGATGGCTGTGCAAACAGCCCGCAAAGCGCTGGCCCAATTGCTGGGGGCCAAGCCCCACGAAATTTTCTTTACCAGTGGCGCGACCGAAAGCAATAATCTCGCATTTAAAGGCCTATACACCTTATTGCCCGAAAAAAATCAGATTTTAACTGTGGCCACAGAACACAAAGCGGTGCTTTGCTCCGCCCATGCCCTTGAAGCCCAAGGCTTTGAGGTCACTGTTTTGCCTGTCGATCGCCACGGTTTTGTCGATCCGGCCCTGCTGGCCGAGAAGATCTCTGCCCGCACAGCGTTGGTCTCGGTGATGATGGTCAACAACGAAATTGGCAATTGCCAACCCATTGCTGAAATTGGGGCCCTGTGCCGGGCCCATGATGTGCTCTTTCACTGTGATGCCGTCCAAGGTGGGGGCAAGTTGCCGATCGATGTTGAGGCCCTGCAGATCGACCTGCTCTCGCTCAGTGCCCACAAAATGTATGGCCCCAAAGGGATTGGCTGCCTCTATGTTCGCCACCGCGAACCGCTGATCCCGCTCAAAGCCCAGATCGAAGGGGGCGGCCAAGAAGGGGGCCTGCGGGCTGGCACCTTAAATATCCCCGGTATTGTGGGCTTTGGCAAAGCCGCTGAATTGGCTGTGGCTGAACTCGCGAGCGAAAGCTTGCGGCTGCAAGACCTGCGCAAGCAACTCTATCAGGGCATTGCCGAGGCCCTGCCCGAAGTCTATTTAAGCACGCCGCTGGCGGGCAGTTCCCCTGCGATTTTACATCTCTGTTTTCCGGGGCTGAGCAAAGGCCGTCTGATTGTTGCGCTGACAGATCTGGCTGTGAGTGCTGGCTCAGCCTGTTCTTCGGCCTCGGGCAAGGCCTCTTATGTCTTAGAGGCCCTGGGACTCGAAAGTGACTTGAGCAACAATGCCCTGCGCTTTTCCCTGGGCCGATTTACCACTGCTGCTGAAATTGAGTCTGCCATTGCCTCGGTGCTGCAGGCCGTGGCCAAACTCAAGGCCCATCCGCCCAGATTGCCGTTTTAGCCCTTTAAACTCTGTTTTGTGGGAGCGGCACAGCCATAACGGTATAACTGAAGATATCCGCTTCTGTTTCAAAGCCCGAATGGACCACTTGGTTTTGAAAATAGCTCAGCAATTCGGGATTGGCAAAGCCTTTAAAGACGTGCATCAACATGGGATAGCTGAAAAAATCGGCCTCGGCTGGGAATTGGGCCTGATCGAAGGGAGCGGTAAGGCTGCGCACAAAGTCAGATTCGGCATGGGGCAGGCGATGCTTTTGAACACTCACCACCTCATAACCCTCCTGGGCCAGTGCTGCGGTCAGGGTTTTGAGCGAGAAGCGGAAAAAAGACAAGGTCTGTTCCAAACTATTGCCGGTCACATCCCAGCCTTTGAGCAATGAGACCAGGTGGGCCCAGGTGCTCATATTTTCGACCACCAGCAAGAGGGGTTTGTTGAGGGCTTTGATTTGTCGCCAAAGTGGGGACTGAAAGCCGATTTTTTCCAAGGTATGGGTCAAAAGCAGGGTTTGGGCCTGTGATTCAGCGGGCAATGACTGATTCCAGAACACCGACTCCAAGGCATAGTCCTGTTCGAGCAGGTGCTGCAGGGCCATATCCCCCCTGTGGATTTCGAGAATTTGGCTGTTTTTGGCCACCCAGGCCTGGATGGTGGGATAAATTTCGGTGGTGTAATAATGCATTAACATGCAGCGGAAGAGCGATTGTAACATGAGATGAAAGGAGGAGCGCCGTTTGACACCGGCAAAGGTCTCACGGTGGAAATGAGACAGCTCTTCAAAGCTATAATGTTGGTTGAGATGCAGGTATTGGCCCGTTTCGACCGAATTGTAATTGAAGCTGTCCCAGCGCTCATAATCGGGGTCAATTAAGCCCCGAGCACGGCTTTCGGCCCAAACGGCGGTGCCGGGCGTGGCAATCAGTGGAAAAATCCCGGCCACGGGCATCACGGGTTTGTTTTCTTCGATAAACCAATAGGTTTTGGCCAGGTCTGCGCGGGTTTCCGGGGGCGCGCCAATAATAAAATAGCCACCGACATGAATGCCCACTTGGCGGCAGAGATCGAGAGATTTTTGGTTTTTGGCGACAGAGGATTTTTTGTCTTTGAGATAGTGCAAAACCGGATCCGAACCCGCTTCGTAGCCAAAGGAGATCACAGCCACATTCATGCTTTTGAGGATTTGGGCATATTCTTCGTCAAAAAAGCTCGACTTGGCCATACAGCCAAAGGTCACGCGGGTGTGGAGTTTGGCTGCTCGGATTTGATCGGCAATTTCTTTGAGACGGCTTTTTTTGGTGACAAACAAATCGTCGGTAATCCGAATATGGGTCAAAGTGGGAAAGCGCCTGAGAATATCTTCGATATCTTCGATCACCCGATCGACGGAGTGGTAACGCACCAGATTGGCAGTTTTGCTGTACATGCAAAAGCCACAGGTAAAAGGGCAGCCCCTTGACGTTGAAAGAGAAGGCATCCAGGTAATGGTCTCTTTTTGTTCGGGCCAGAAGGCCGACATCAGGTCGCGATCGGGCAGGGGCAGGGCATCGAGATCGGGCACCCGCTGCCCACAATTGGATCTTTCCAGTTCGCCCTGTTCATTCCAGAAAATCAGGCCCGGCACCTCACGAAAGGCCGAACTGCGCCACTGATTATGCATATAGTGCTGGACCAGGTCTTCCATGATCGCCTCGCCTTCGCCAATCACCCCCAAGTCCATGGAGCGGTCGAGATTTTCGGGCAAAGAAGACACGTGGGGGCCACCGAGAATGATCGGCACATCGGGCCCCAGTTTGGCGCGAATGTGGCGCGAACCTTTGATGGCGAGGCCATAGGCATAGGTAAAAGCCGAAATCCCGACCAAATCTGGTTTGCGTTCAATCAAACGCTCGGCATCCAATTCGAGAAAGACCTCTTCAATTTCGGAGAATTTCTCTTTTAAACTGGAGGCGATATACCCCAAACCCAAGCTGGGGCCGCTATATTTGATCGTCGGATCGCTGTAATTACCGGGAGCAAAAAGGCCAATTTTCATGTGAAGCTCATTGCTTTTGATGCCTTATTCTAGTACGTGAAGCAATAGAAAGTAAAGCACCGAAACACCTCAAAACCAAAATCAGCCTTTGCGGACGGTGTAGTTTTGGGCTTCGAGCGCGGCAATCACACCCTGCTGTAATTTTTCGATCTCCTCGGGGCCCAGGGTGTGATCCGGAGCCGCAAAGGTCACGGTAAAGGCCAGACTCTTTTGACCGCTGCCAAGATTGTCGCCCCGGTAGATATCAAAGAGTTTCAGGGCTTGAATCCGCTCGGGGGCCGAGGCCCTGATACAGCTCTCGACATCAGCGATCAGGGTCTGTTCGGCACAGATCAGCGAGATATCAAAGGGCACAGTGGGGTATTTTTGCACTCCCGCAAAGCGGTAACCCGCCAAAGGCAAAGTTAAAAGGGTGGTCAGGTCAAGTTCGAGCAGGCCCACTCCCGCTTTGATCTCCAGGTTTTCGCGCACCAGGGGATGCACCTGGGTCAGGCGGCCAATGCGGGTGTCATCGACCCAAATTTCTGCTGTCCGGCCCGGATGGCACCAGGGGTCCAGACCGGTCTCGGGGGCGGGGGGATAGATCTTGACTTGGCCGGCCAGATTGAGCTGCGCGAGCAGATGCTCAGCCTGGCCTTTGATGGCATAAAAAGCCTGTTCGGAGCCGTCTTTCCACCTGACATCAGCCAGCAGGGCACAGAGGGCAAAATTTTCGTGTTCAAAAATCGTGCCGGTCTGAAATTCGGTCTGAAAGACGCGGTCCAGCTCATAAATCGCAAACGACTTCTTAAAACGCAGGTTTTCAGCCGTGATTTTGAGCATATTGGGCACCAAGGAGGTGCGCAGCAGATTTTGGTCCGAGGCCAGGGGATTGGCCAGGGCCAAGTGGTTATCGGGGCTGAGCCCGACCTGTTGTAAGAGTTTTTCACCGACAAAGGCGTAATTCAGCACCTCTGTAAAACGCAGGGCTCCGGAAAGGGTCTGACGCAGGGTCTGAATCAGGCTGTGCAAGGCACTGGGGCGAACAGGTTCAACCGGTGTGAGGCGGGCCACGGGTTCAATATTGTCGTAACCAAAAACACGTCCCACTTCTTCGACCAGATCTTCGGGGATCGAGATATCACCCGTGGCGCGCCAGGAAGGCACTTTGACCTGTAATTCGTCGCCCTGGGCCTCAACGCCAAACCCCAAACGGGTGAGAATGCCTGAGATTTGTTCTGTCGGCAGCGCTGTGCCGAGCTTGGCGTTGATCCAGCTATAACGGGTGGGGATCAGCGGCGTGTCTTTCTGAGAGCGGTCGCTGTCGGCCAAGCCGCCAACAATGTTGAGGTCTGGGCAAATTTGTTTGAGCAATTCGACAAAGCGGCGAATGCCGGTTTCTGTTTGCATTGGGTCGAGGCCTTTTTCAAAGCGCATCGAAGACTCGGTGCGAATGGCCAATTTGGCTGCTGTGCGCCGCACCGAAGTGGGATGAAAATTGGCAGATTCCAAGACCAACGAAGTGGTGTTGGCGTCCACTTCACTGTTGGCCCCCCCCATCACACCAGCCAAAGCCACGGCTTTTTCGCCATCGGCAATCACCAGCATCTCAGCGCTGAGGATGTGTTCCCCACCGTCGAGGGTGGCCAGGCTTTCACCTTCGTGGGCTTGGCGCACAACAATTTTGCCGCCAGCGAGTTTGGCCCTGTCAAAGGCATGCATGGGCTGGCCGACTTCGTAGAGCACGTAATTGGTTAAATCGACAATATTGTTAATGCTGCGCGCACCCACCGCTTCGAGTTTTTCGACCAGCCAAGCGGGCGAGGGCCCCACCTGAATATTGTCAATCACCAGGGCATTGTAACGGGGGCAGAGATCTTCAGAAACGGCGACCTCCACCTCAATGCCCGCAGTACTGGCGGGCAATTCAGCCAAAGCCAAGGGTTTGAGGGGCAGGGTATAAATCGCGGCCACTTCGCGGGCAAAGCCATAATGGCCCCAAAGATCGGGGCGGTGGGTCAAAGACTTGTTGTCGATATCAAAAACGGTGTCGCTGCCGTGGCTTTCGTGGCCTTCGATCTCAGCGGTGGCCATGGTCAATTTGAGGCCCAAAGGGCGCGGGGCCTCGGGAATATCCACATATTCAGCCAGCCAATTGTTTGAAAGTTTCATCTTAAAATTGCTCCAAAAACTGCAGATTTCCGCTCTGGAAATAGCGGATGTCGTTGATGCCATAGCGCATCATGACGAGGCGATTGAGACCCAGACCAAAGGCAAAGCCGGTATAAACGGTCGGGTCAATATCGCAGTATTTGAGCACATTGGGGTGAATCGCACCACAGGGCAGCAGCTCAACCCAGCCCTCGTATTTACACACCGGGCAGCCGTCGCCGCCGCAAATCAGGCAGTTAATATCCAATTCAAAGCCGGGCTCCACAAAGGGGAAAAAGCCAGGGCGCAGACGCACTTTGACTTCGCGCTGAAAGATCTCTTTGAGCAGGACCTTCATGACATAGATCAGCTCAGCGACGGAGATGTTTTTGTCGACCATTAGGCCTTCGACCTGGTAAAAGGTGTTTTCGTGAGAGGCGTCGGTGGCCTCGTAGCGAAAGACCCGGCCCGGAGAAATTCCGCGCAGGGGCGGCTTTTGGGCCTGCATGGCGCGAATCTGAACCGAAGAGGTATGGGTGCGCAAGAGGCGGCCATTGGTCAGCCAGAAGGTGTCTTGCATATCGCGGGCGGGGTGATCTTTGGGGATATTTAAGGCCTCAAAATTGTGGTAATCGTCTTCGACCTGGGGGCCATCAAAGACCTGAAAGCCCATCGAGCGAAAAATGCTTTCGATCTCGTATTGAATCTGGGTGATCGGATGCAAATGGCCGGTGGGCGGCACATGGCCGGGGGCCGTGACGTCGATCCATTCTCTGCTGGCAATATCTGTAAAGCGGTTGGCTTTTTGAGATTCAGTATAGGTATTTATCAGACGTGTTAATAATTGTCTCAGCTCATTGACTAAATTTCCAAAAGTCGATTTCTGATCTTTATCGCAATTCGAAACAATTCCGTAATACTCTTTAACTATCCCTTTTTTTCCTAGGTATTTAGAGCGTAAAGCTTCTAGCTCTTCATTATTAGCCACATTACTAAATTCCGAAGTGGCTTTTTCTGTAACTGTTTTTACATCTTTCAATAAATCTTCAAAAGCATTTGTTTCAATCATAGACAAGAATTTACCATTTTAAATATTATGGACAGGGTAGTCTAACAATTTATGATCGGGCCGGTCAATTGTTTAAAATAAGCAGTTGATCTGCCCCCTTGTCTGAGGGCTGTCAGACAAAGGTTTATTTGAGGGGTGCTGCTGAAGTTTCTGAGAAATCATACCATCACCGGATTGGCGTCCTACCTGGTGTAAGACGTCAGAAAGACTTAATATTTCGGTAAAATTCGTAGCAGTTTCCTATCAATCAATGTTTGAAAGTGACTCACAATACTGGCGGCAAGGGATTTATCTTTTATCACCATACCTAATTCAATATTGCGATCATAAGCCGCTTCTGTTAAGTTTGCCGAAGTGATGAAAACAGACTCCAAATCCACAACAACAGCTTTTGCATGCAGCACTCCCTCCGGCTTGTCTAAATTTAATGATCGTGGGTCATAATAAACCTGAGGCTGATTTTTTCCTGGCCAATTTCTTTTCCAAAAATGTGTGGCATACTTACGGATTAATTCTGTTTCACTGTCACAATTGCCTTGATTTCTTTTAATGTTCAAAAGCATCGTCACTTTCATGTTTGGATTGTCATCCATTCTACGCGCAAGAATATCAAAGGTGTTTTTGCCGTCGTAATAGGTGTATGAACTGATCCAAATGGATTGATTGGCAGCTTGAAAGAGCGCTTCGTAAACTTGTCGGGTATTACGCGCATACACCCCTGGTACTTCAGGCCCCGACCAGACCAATTCAGGCTGAGGCATCGACGCTCTTGCCTGTTCTAAAGTACGAATCCAAAGAGCTGCTGAAGAGCCTTGAAACCCCAATTTTTCTAATTCAAGCAAAGCATTTAAGAGGTTCTCAGTTTCTTGCTGCGTACCAATAATTGCTTTTAATTGAGCATTGGAATAAGGGGGAGAAATAACATTTGTGTCGAGCGCTTTAATGAGTCGTTCACGCAAATGAATGGGCAAAGAAATAAATATTTCTTTTATCACCCAAAATTACCAAAAAATGCTGCGTCACTGTGTGCAAGTGTTGGAATAACCAAGGCACGATCCAAATAATCATTTCTCATTTCACAGGAGGTTTCTGCAATCAGAGTACAACCATGGCAAGCCGAGCCTTGCAGCCATCTTCTCTCCATACTTTCACCAGGATTGTGTTGTGCACAAATTGGGTCATTGGAACAGAGTGCTCCTGTTCGTAATGCATAGCGCAAATGAGATTCAAGATGTCTGGCTTGTTGAACAAGGCCACCCAGCGTTCCTTCTGCATCAGGACTTCCTGTATACAGTAAAATCCCATATCGCTGGGCCTCTGAATCGGCATAAATTCTTTCCCGAATCGAACTGGAAGGGTATCCACAGTATAAAGACAAAGACTGAAGCAATAAATGAGATAAGGTATGTAAAAGAATATAGGCACCACCAGGAAAAGAACGTTGACTTTTTCTGCCTACAAGCCATTGATTATGGCCCAAGATCAAATGTTCTAATCGCTGTTTGACACTGGGTTGCCCCAACCATTCATGAACACTTGTGGTTTTAAGTTGAATAAAGATCCCTTCCCCTTTGTTTTCTATAGCAGGAAACCAAGATGGGTCGAGAGCCAATTCAGCGCGCTCCACATCTGTTTCAAATTCTCCGTTGATATCAGGAACTTCTGCTTCAAATCGAGTAAAACCAGTCAGAGCAAGCACTTCTCTCAATCGATGCAGTTGAATCACGGCCTCTATGTCTTTGCTTAAACCACTTTTTCTCCAGATATGTTCAGGCAATCGTCGTGCATGAAAATTGGGGTCGATAGGTACATCTTCTCCATAGCCTTCTGGCGCATTCACCAGAGCATCTAATTCGACTAATTTGACAGGGCGTTCTACCTGATTTCCGCCCTGTTTGAGCCTTTGAATGGCCTCCATGATCTCTGAATCGCAGAATGGGGCCAGCTGATCCGCGTTTTTGGGTTTTCTTCTAAAAATCTTAATCTCAGAAATGTCTTCAACAGTGGATAAATCATCCCACAAGGCATTCACGATAACATCTACTTCACTGTTGCGCTCGGGTATCGATAAAACGCTTAATACCTGTGAGAAATAGGCATTGGCAGCTGTACGAATCAATAGTCTGCCTGGCAAAATACAGCCTTCCTGACTGTCTCTGCCTAACCAAGGACGTTTGCCCAAACACGTACCCAGAGGATTTGTTTCAATCAAAGTGGCTTCATACAAACTGCGGTTTTGACCACATTCACAGCGTACCGACAAATCACTTAAATCACCACTGGTCCCTTTTTCATCCAACCAAAGTGGCCTTCTGCATTGCGAGTTTCCCCGATGTACAAAACGAAACCAATCCAAATCATCAATATGTCCTTTGGGGCAGGCCCTCACAAATCGAGTCGGCACAACTTGCAATCCATCATACTTATTGTTTTGCAAAGAATTTCTATGCACCAGCCGCCGGGAACGCAATTGTGCCGTGTTCAGATCTTTTTCTTGCACCACAAACCATTCGGGGAATCGCCACGCCCCAATCCCGATGGGGGCCTCCTGCGGATGATTGGATTGGGTGGGAGGCGCATATAGCCTTGGAAAGGAAAGTCCTGTCATCATTTGGAGTTTACGTGTTAGGCGGGGTTCATGAATCTCTTCCAATTTACTCAGAGCAGGCCAAGTATCCAGGCCCCCCATAATCACTGAATAGTTGGGCATATCCAACAAGGCCCCGGGGCCCCAGGTTGAAACTGTCTGACTGCGTCGAATTTGGGCGTGTGCTTTTTTCATTGGACTTCCTCCAACAGCATCCCATTGAGATCTTTGATAAATACATTAACTTCTGGTTCAACATCTCTTAAGGAACGGTTTGCTCGGAACTTTCGGTGGTCTATTGTTTCAAAATCTGTTTCCAACATGCCCCTCAATAAAGGCTTTGCAGTGCGTGGTTCTTCGTATTCTTGGTATGTCACGGTGATACCCTGATTGTGATAATTTTGAACAATTTTCACCCAGGAATCCAAGAGATCGACCACCCTGTTTTTAACACTCAGCAAGCGCTCAGCTCTTTCATTGGGGTCATCCATGGGCTGGGCATTCACACGATCATAAAAAGCGTTTAAAAGCTTTTCTTCCAATTGCGTTCTCACCTGTCCAATATTGCTAACCCCTTTGGCTGGGGTTAATGGATTTTCGATATGTCGGGCCAAAGCCACCACCGCTCCTGCCATGCCGCGATCCAAGGCTCTGGCAGAAAAAGGGGTTACGCTACCGGCTTCCACAGAGCGGTAAAAGGTTTCGTGGTAGTGCTTGAAACGTTCATAATGGGAGCGGTCACGGGGGCGATGAATATTTAACACAGTGACGACCAGTCCTGGACGGTCACTATCACGGCCCACCCGACTGGTGGCTTGAATATATTCTGCATGGGTTTTGGGCTGAGCAAAAACCACCATTAAACCAAGCCTGGGAATATCCAAGCCAACTGAAATCATATTGGTTGCAATCGCACAATCCACCCGTTGATCGCTATTAAACAAAGACTCCAATCTTCGGCGTGCTTCTGCCACCTTATTGGTGGGCACCCGTGACGTCAATTCCAAAACTTCTGAGAAATTATGACGATCACTGAATAAACCGATTTGCTCTCCCAAGCGTTTCCGCCCACTGTAGCCTTTGATGGTGTTCTGCACCTGTTCCTCGAGAATTCGACGGGCTCCCCCCAACTCTCTTAAACTGTTGAAATAACCTAAGACAGTCATATAGGGATCAGCTGGATTCTGTGGATTGTGGGTTCCCCCTTCTGCCTGATAAGCATTTTGGGCTGCTCCCATCAAAACCAGCCAGACTCTGCGCATGATTTCTTTGGGATTGCGCCCCTGAGCGGCTACCCCCACATACAGCCTGGCCGGAATTTCGTTTGACGGGGCTGTTTTAGCAAAAAAAGCATCCTTCCGCTCTGGACCTGGCGGCGGAAATATCTGCGTCAGGGCTCTGCCAAACAGGGCTTGAATTTGCTCTTGGGCACGTCTGACAGTGGCGGTGGAGGCCACAATTTTAGGGCGAATTGTTTGACCGTTATAATCTGTCAGAGATAAGGCTTCAATAGCCGCTTCGTAAAGCCCAGCCATGGTTCCCAAGGGGCCGGATATCAAATGCAATTCATCCTGAATAATTAAATCCGGGGGTTGAAGTGGTTTTGTCAGTCGCTGGCCTTGTCCGGTTTCGGCGGCTCCGTAAAACCCTTTTTCTGAATAACGAACAGCTCCCCCCAATAAAACACCGGATTGGGCAATCCAGGGCAACGAAGCAAATTTATCTACGGTTGAAATCAAAAAGGCAGGAAGTCTCCGGTAAATGCCCTCATCAACGGCCAAAATTGGCAAGGGGCGATGATCCCCACTAAAATCACATTCAAAATTGGTACAGATGATGCGCAGCTCCGTAGGCTGATCATCGTTGGGCTCAAGGGTGAATGAATCAGGTTCAAACCGTTCTCCACACCAAGGACAATTTTCCAGAGGGATGGGTGAGGGTTTACTTTGTGGATCTCTTTTGTATTGCCTGACTTTGGTTCGAGCAGAATCAGGATTGCCATCTCCTTTTTTGCCCAAAATATTGGGTGTAGCGGCTTTACCGACCCATAAGCCAATTTCAAAGGGCCAGTGACCGTAACGCTCTAGGTTCTCTTCACGTTCCAGTTCCAGAGCACAGGTTAAACCAGCTGCGCGCCCCAATTGATCCAGAGTGAGCAAACGTAAGGTATAGCGCATCACCACACTGACACCCGCACCACAATATCCCTGATCCTGAGGGTGTTTTAAGCGACGCAGTACCATGGCAAAGGCAGCCAGACCGAGATAGGCTTCTGTCTTGCCGCCGCCGGTGGGAAAAAAGAGCAGATCTACTGTTTCGCGGTGAGGATCCGTAGGGTCAACCATGCCTTTGAGATTCAAGAGAATAAAAGCCAATTGAAAGGCGCGCCAGGATGGATTTGGGATATTCAATCTTTTTTTAAGGGCCCTTGAAACAGCGCGATTGGCAACTCTAAAGGCATCCAGCGCATCGGCATCTTGACTCAGCATCTCAATGCCCTGTTCTATCCGTAATGCGGCTAAATTGGCCTGACGCAAAAGTTCACGGGCCACCTCTTGCCTGGAATCACTCAAATCTGAAAGTGGCTTGCCCTGTTGTTGAATCCATTCTCGGTATTGGCTCACCAAAGGTTGCAAAGCAGCTTTTAAAGCCTGCCCATCGCTGAGACCGCCCAATGTATCCATTTGCAATTCTACATCTGGGATGGCAATCGTTTCCATTTTCTCGACCTCCGCAGAAGGAATCCAGGCCGTGCGCAATATGCGGCACTGACCGTTGAGTAAATCCCATTCAGCCGAGACCCCATGCCCGGTGGCAAATTCAGGGGTATCAGCATAATGCAAATCGGCGACCTGATCATCCCAGTCTTCGGCCAAGGCCCCTCTGGGATCTGGCCGGGGCACAAAAGCATGTTGAGAAGAAATTTCTATTTCGGGTTGAAAGACATAGGCCTGATCGCGCAAATCACCCGATTGAGGAGGGCGATGATTCACCAGAAAAATAGAAATGGATCGCGTACCTGATGGGATATGGGCTGTAAAGTCATCATCGCGAATCAGTCTTTGCACCACATGCAATTGTAATCCGGCGGCATTGGGCAGATCATAAACGGCAGCTTCTGTCTGCAAGGGCATGTCTAAACGAATAAATTCTTCTCTGGATTGTCTTTGCCAATAACTCACTTTACTGTTTTCGAGTTGTTCTTCGATCAGATGATAATCACCCCAACAAATGGCAACCTGGAGGGTTTGAGGCACTTGTGAAATCAAAAAACTGATCCCCATAGAGGAGGGAAAAAAACTTTTTTTGGCCGCTTTCTCTTCTTCGGTACTTTCACCGGGAACCCCTGATCTTAGAGGGGCTTCACTCAGATCGTCATCGCCGTCATAATCGCTGCTCTGCTCCGGCGGAGAGCCTGTGGGAATTAAAAAGCCCGTTAGATACCAATAAGAGGGCCAAGACTTGCTCGGCAACCTTTCTTCGGCCAGTTCATGCCCCGGCCAGGGGCCGACCAAATCAAGTTTCAGGGCATTGACGAGTTCTTGCCTGACCTCCAATGATGTTGTCATTCCGCTTACCCCTGTCTGTATTGTTGCCTGGTTTCATTTTACGTTAAAACCAAATGAAGATTAATCCCAAATTAAGCAATATAGATACCCAAACGAGCTTCATGCGTTTTCCGACCACTTGAAAACAGCTTGACAATCATATAATGGAGGCCTCTGTACTGAGTATGCTCCCAATGAATGTGTGTCGTTCCCTTCCGCACTTTCTCAAGCTCCTCATTGTACTCTGTATCGTGATTGTCATAATTTTCTCCAGCTCTTTCAGCTTCGGCACCATGGTTCTCAACATGATAGCTGATTTTGGGAAACATGTGAGTAGATGGAATTTCAACACTGAATCTCAAGTTCTTCTCCTTTGGAAGAATCGTGCTACATGGTTCATATGGAAAACCAAGCTCACTCCCCTTTTGGTCGCACACATGAATATAAGGAATAATACTCATCCCAGTTGAACGATAATCTGCATCATATCTGGCTATGGGGGTATATTGTAAGTAATTTTTCCAGTCTAAAATAAATTGCTTATAGTTGATTGGATTGCCTTCAATGCCAGTATAGTTCGGCATGACATAAGGAATACTTACAGTTTCATTATTTCTAAGCTTTGTTTTAACCATTAAAAGCTCTGATGGAAAATCAATATGTTCTTTCAAGGATTGACCAATCATAATCTGGTTATGTCCGGCCGCATGCTGAAGTTTTGATGCGACATCCACATGAAACGATGTAGCGGTGACTTCGTTGACACCTGTATACCCATAACTGCCCCATAAAATTTTGTCTTTGGGTGCATAATCAATACCGATACGAATACCAAATGGCTCCGCCCCAAAACCATTCTTTAGCTGGGGAATAACAACCTTTGTTGTAAAGTATTGTATTGAGCAGGCTGCATTCACGGCATTAATGATGCTTTCTTCTACAGTTTTGGTCTTGCCCCCAAAGAAAACCATGATGGCATCACCCATGATTCGGTGAATATGGCCATCGAAAGAGGTGGCGATATCAATAGCTGAACGTAAAATGGCATTCTTGATATGGAAGACCTCAACCGGCTTATAAATAATGCCAAGACGGGTTGAACCGACCATATCTAAAAAGAGAGTGACAATTGGGCAAGCCTCTGTCAGGCCTGGTTGTTCTTTGAGGTGCAAAAAGTCCGGATGGTGGCCAATTTGTGGAACAACAAACCCTTCTTTACCAAAAGCGGGACGAAAGAATGCTTGAAGGGTGCTCTCCTGAGCTTCAATCGTATACTCACTAATTATGTCATCAATGCTGTCAGCTTGATCAAAAGATTTACGAGCTATTACGCGACGGGGTTGCTCCAAATAGTCTGCATAAATTTTACTCAATATTTCTGATTTAATGGATGTTGCCATAATTACCTTTACTTACATGACGGGATTGTGCCAGAGAGGATGTACATGAGAACAATAATGAGAAGTAATGCTAGCTCAAGACTGAGGGCAATAATTGAGCCACTAATCCAGTTAAATTTGGTTCGTAAACCTTTGGCCAAGAAATAGGTTTGAGTTGCCAGTTCTTCGCGCATTTTGGGCCTCATCTGTTTGTAGTTTTCAAGGTAGGCCAATTGGTTATTGTAATTTGCAACCCCCTCAAAGAAGACGACTGATACAGTCTGTTTATCCGTTTTTCGGAAGGGATGCAGTGCGACAAATGCTTGAAAGATAGACGCAATAGAAGTAAAAGTCATGAGACAAGCCAGGATGTAAAGCAAGACTTGCAACCAGCCCACACATTTATAGAGGACAACAACGTCCTGAATTTTTAAGCTGATCGCGGTTAGTAAGAAGGTATTAAACGTGATGATGACGGTAGCTTTTGTATTCACTGATACGAAGTACGTGTCAAAGCGTTTAATCACATTCCAGAAAAATTCAGTATCGGTTTCCAGATCTTCTGCTGGATCCGCCCCTTTCTTTTTTGGATTTTTTTGTTCTTCACTCATAAATTCACTGCTCCACAATTAACCTTTGGGGGGATATGGGTCATTCCCATAACTGTTACGCTCACGAATTTGACCATTGGGCCGGTGAATGAACAATTCACTTTGTTGGTTTCGTGCAATACCTGTTGCAATTTGAATGGCTTCTGCTTGGGTTGACGTGCGAGCAGTGAGTCTTTCGTTGCCTTCACCTCTCACACCCCAGCCATTATTGCCATTGGGTACAACATGCTGATTTTTTCCTGACATATTGCAATGTTCTCCTTAATGCTAAAATTGTTGAAATTAAATCCTGAATTAGGATAATCTGATTATGAAGCCCAGCTATTGCGGTTGTCAACATATTGTGATAAATTTCATCCTAAAACAGGATAAGAATTGCGGTGAGCGATGAACACCTTTGAATACATTAGCCACAAGATTCGGGAGTTGCGAAATGAATTCAACTCTGGTGCAGGTCTTTCACAAGAAGCCCTGGGGAAAGAAATCGGTGTTAATGCAAATACGATTTCTCGTTGGGAAACCGGCTCTTACAAACCCAGTGTGGATGATCTGGAAAAACTGAGTCGTTTTTTTGGGGTCTCGATTCTCAAGTTTTTCCCCAATGAACAAGAAAGCAACAGTGAATCGATTAAAAGCCTGCTGCGAGCCGCCTCAGATCTGGATCCTCAAGATATCGATGAACTGACCAGTTATGCCAATTTTCGCAAAGCCCGTAAACTTCATTTGGATGCTAAAAACGGCAAAGTGGGAAGAAAGGCTAAAAAACGCAGTAATGACTGAGTCTTACCAAGACCTCAAACGTCTGGCCTGGGAAATCCGGAAAAAATACAGTATCACAAGCTTTCGTATTTTACCCGGTCAAATGAAACAAATCTGTAAATCTGAAGGGGTTCAGTATATTGACTTGTGCCCACGTCTGAAAAAGTGTAATGGCGCCTATTTTTATTCAGAAGAAGAAGGAGCTTCGATTCTTGTCAAAAAAGGGTTGCCCAATGATCCTTATGCCTTTACCTTGGGCCATGAGTTAAAGCACCATTTAACTGACAGAGATAAACTTGTTGCATTTTGCATCCAAAACGCTACAGAGGAGATGGAAATCGGAGCTGAGATTTTTGCTGCAGAACTTTTATTCCCTGATCATTTGTTTATAGACACGTGTCATTATCAAGGGATTCAAAAAGGACTGTGCCAACCCATAGATTTGGTTCGTCTCAAACGGGATACACAAACAACGCTCAGTTATGCTGGGCTGGTGAAAAAGGCCGAGTTTTTGGGCTATATTCCAAGAGGTACTTTCAAAGGAATTCGGTGGAAAAAACTCGAAGAAGAACTCTATGGCCTGCCTTTTTATAAACGTAGATAAACCCATAAATCTGGTGTTATGATATTGCCATGAGTTTAATAATCGAAGATAAAAAATTTGCCACTGAAGTGGGCTCCTTTTTTGGGAAATACCTTGGCACATTTAACAGTGCCCATAAACAAGTTCGTGCCGATTTATTCGAAAATAGCGGCACAGTGGTTGCCTATATCTCTTTTAAAAATGGCCTGAAACCAGAAAAAGTGACGGATCCATATTTGTCTCCATTGAAAGAGTTCGCAGATCAAAAATATCAAGGTCAAATCCGGCTCGTCCTTCAATCCTGATGAAAAATATCAATGCCTTGGCCACACTGCCTTATCTTTTGCGTGTTTCGGATGGGAAATATGGCGATATTGAAGTTAAAAAAGGGCAAGCCACTCACGTATTTTTACCCTTTAAAGTCCAAGCCAATCAAGATCTTGACGAACGCCAAAAAATTGCCCTTCGCAAAGCAAATCAATTATTAACTTCGACCAATAATTTGCTCAGATGGTATCGTTATCTGACAAAAGATCCAAGCATTGTTGAACTGACTCGGGGCCAACTGAGCCCTTTTCGATTTTTAGATGCTCAGCAAAAACCTTATCATGATGAACTCAATTTTGAATCAGAATCTCTTTTTCCTGGCCACCAGTCAATATCTACACCAAAATTAACGCAACAACTACAGAAAAATTTAAAAGAAAATAAAGAGCCCCCTCTTGCTGATCTCATATACCTGGATGCCCAGGTAGCCAAAACTGAAGGACGTTTTCGTGAGGCTGTTCTCTTTTCTTGGAGTGCGATTGATACCATTTTTAATGCGACCTATGACACTTTGCTGGCACAGGCCCTGGAGCCAGAAGGATATGCCAAAAGCAAAGACCACCTCCAGGGCAAATCGGGTGAAATGCCTTTGCGGATTAAAATGACCGGGATGATGCGCCTTTTGACCCAAAAATCGCTGTCATCCGATCAGAAAAAGTGGAGCTTATTGGGCAGGAGTTATGACAAACGCAATGATATTATTCACCGGGCAGGCTCAGCCAGTGAACACGATGCCCAGACAGCCCTGGATACCGCCAAGTGGGTATTGGATTTCATGCGGGATCTCCCCTGAAACTTCAGGTGAAAAAATCTTCCAGATTGATTTCCTCGGGGGGGTGTTCCGCTTCTTTTTTCTGGCGGGGCTTTTTCTCTTTTGCCTTGCCACTGCCCAATTGTAAAGCCTCTTCTTTGGCCCGTTGGGCATTGAGTTCGAGCAAACGCGCCAAGACTTCATCATGCACGTCATCGGGCCAGCGATACCGCCAGGGCTTTTTGCGCCGACTGCTGGTTTCTTCCTCTTCTTCATAATCCAGCAGGAATTGGCATTCCGTAGGAATATCGTCCCAGCCATAAGCTGCCAGCACGGCTTTGTCCATGGCCATATGCAATTCCCGCAGTTGGAGAATGCCTGCATCACTTTCTTCTGGGTTGTGAAAGCGGTTATAGGTTTCAGTCAGGCCCTGATTGTTCTGCACCATGAGTAATGCGCGGTATTCGTAATAGGCCTGCCCAGCGGCCTCCAGCTTCGGGTCTTTTTCCCAGTCGGGAGGGAAAGGAAATGTTTCAAAGCAGTCAGAAGGGGTATAGCGAAGACGATCTTCCAGAGAAGATCCAAAAAAGCGCGCCCAGATTTCGTGGGGGCGGGATTGTAGAGTGCAGAAGGCGGCGTGGGTGGTGAGGGGGAAAATAATCAGAGATTCAGCGAAAACTGAATTCGCAGATAAAAAAGTTAGACCATATTGAGGTTGGTGTCTGCAGGTTACAAGCACTCGCTCCAGTCCTGAGATGGCTTGAAACAAAGCGGGAGTCGTTTCTGCAAAGCGCCACCAATAACGTTTTCTAACCTCCCGATTATCAGTCATGCGTTTTGGTTTGACCTTCTCCTCCACAATCCCCATCAAATCGGGCCATTTCTCGCGGCAGGCAGCTTCGCTGCGCTCCCCCAAATTAATCACATAGCGGTGATGAGCATGGGTAGCACTATTATTGACTTCTTCGCCTCCAATATAGGGAAAAATCACCTCTTGATTAACTGGATCTTTTTCAATCAGACGTTGCATCTCTGCCAATGAATTTGCAATCCCTTTGGTATCGGTATCATCAAAGGTAAAGCCCATACCGAGCACATAGCTGCCCACAAAACTTTTACTTGCATTGGCCTGAAGTGTGATAGGGTCTTCATTCCCGCCCCTATGAAACAAAAAGGCGGTAATTTTTTCGACCGGGCGATCATCCAAAGATTTGGGGTAGGGATAATCCCCCTTAAAAATATTCAGCACACTGACCACCACCGCCGCCAACCCCGGCCATTTTACACGGCGGCGGGCGGCATAGATTTCACCACCGTGATTGCAAATCCAGCGCAATCCTGTGGAACGGGTATCCCCCTGCGCGATGGTATTGGTGGTAATCAGCCCCAGTGCCCCCTGTTTTCGCAGCAAATGAAACGCTCGTCTAAAAAAATGAGCAACCAGATCAGCGTTGCCATGACTTTCTGCATGCACTTCTTTCAGCCAGTCAGGATAAGCGGCTTGATTGGCGCTGGCCATGGTATTCTTGCCCGCAAAAGGCGGATTCCCCACAAAAGCATCAAAGCCGGGATTAGCACGGCCAAAGACTTCGGGAAATTCAATTTCCCAATGAAAGGGAACCAGAGGCTTTTCCCTATGGCGCAGTTCATTGAGCCAGAGCTGGTCATGCTCTGAGGTCTGATTGAGAATCGCAGCATTGTATTCCGTTCGTTTTTCTTCGCGACGGCGGGCCTTGTTCCCCTCAAAAAAAGCGGCCACGATCAAATCCCCAAACAGGCGCATTTTGCGCAGTTCAAATTGGGATTCATCCCAGAGATCGCGCAGCTCTTGATCCGAAAGTGAATCTTCGGCGCTCTGGATCTGCTGACGCAACTGCCTCACCTTTTGCAGGGTTTCTTGCACCCCAAAGCCTGTCAAAATTGGCATTTGATTGGGCTTCCAGTGCAAGGATTCAATTTGCTGGCACGACAGGCCCACCAGCGAATCGCCATGGCGCAAGGCATGATCGACAAAGGTCAACGCATGTTCACGCGCCAAGGTCACCAGCCAGAGCGAGACTTTTGCCAGATCGACAGCCACCGGGTTGCGATCCACGCCATACAGGCACCGTTGGGCCACCAATCGGCGGGCAAATACCACTTCATCTTCATCGGGGGGAAGGGTGGGCAAAGCATCATGGGCATACCAGGACTCAATCAGAGCATCACCCAACTGGCGGCAAGCTTCGACCAGAAAGGCCCCCGAACCCATGGCAGGGTCGCAGACTTTGAGCGCTAAAATCTCTTCCGGTTTGGGAACTCCGTTCTGGCGTAAATGTGCCAGAATGGGCTCCAGGGTTTTGCGCACAATCGGCTCAGTCAGGCTGCGAGGCGTATAATGCGAGCCTGATTTGCGCCGTTCTTCGCTGGGTTGGAGCACCATCGCGCCGGGCTGGATCAAATCCGGGGAAGCACTCTGGTCAATCATCGGTTGTAAAGCAGCGTGTAAATCCTCCAGTGAGTTGGCTTCTTTTAAAGCTCGTTTGACCGTTGCGCTGGGTTCTTTGCCAGTTTGTTCTTTGAGCCATTTTTCCCGTTTATTGGGAGATTCATTCAGCACAGTCTCCAAATTAATGGTGGTGGGGGCCCCCTGCTTTTTCTCGGCTTTAATCGCCACTGAGCGACCCGTGGCGGTTTCCAGGCGAAAACCCATCATGGTTTCATAGACCGAGCCAATTTGCTCCACATCCAACGCCCGATAGGAGATTCGCTCACCATCGAGAACGAGGAGTTTTTCCAAAAGCCGGTAGATCGTACCATCCGGCACCAGCGGTGGCTCAAGGCGTTCATGCCCTTGTCGGGTAGCACCGGAAAGACGCCCTTCTAAAAAGGGAAACCGATCGGGGTCAAACAAAACCCCATGCCGGGCGGGCAAGTGAGTGGTTGTCAATCGTGCCCCATCATGAAGCATTCTAAAAAGCACCAAGAGCTGGGCCCAGGCTCCAAAACGCTGATCCATGGTGTCGGGATAAAGTGCGGCATCTTCGCGCAAACGGTTGTATAAACCTGCCAAAGAGTAGTAGCGCAAGAACGTCTCTTCTTCGGGCAGCATATCCCGCTCTTCGGCAAAGAGCAAAAACACAATCCGCAGCATCACAGTCAACAGAGAGCGGTAGACTTCATCAGGGTGTTCTATCAGGGTTTGCCGCAATAACTCCCCACCTGAGGCCTCATGAGCGGCCTGAAAGCCTCGCAGCAGTTCATACAGCCCGTGCAAAACCTGTTCGGCCAGCCTTTCGCTGACCTCGTTCTGAAATTTACGGCTGCTTTCCAGCAAGGCCGCTAAACGTTGATGACGCGCCACACTGAGCAAACGCGACTCTTTCAGCAAAAGCCGCAAGGCCGTGGCGATTGGTCGGCCTGCGGTTTGCAGCATGTCCGCCACTTTAAAATCTATCCAGCCGGAGCTTTCACCCCGTGGGGCCGAGATCAAACGCAAAACAATGCCGTTAAAGATCAAGCCCGCAGGTACACCCGTCTGTCTCAAAAGCCGCTCCATGCGACCATGCGCAGAGGCTTCGAGGTGCCCGTGTCTGCGCTCAACTTTATCCAATGCGGTTCCCGTCTCTAAATTCGTCACCACCAATTGCCAGGGTTGACTGCCAGTGCGGGAATCCATGCCTTTGACCGCGAAATCAGGGCTGAGCGTTTCACGATAATCAGCCAAAGTCACTTTGAGTTCTTCTGGAATGGGTGTACCCTCCATGCCAGCATACCCATTGGGTGAAAACCGCCAACCTAAAAATTTTTGGGCAAAGCTGACAAAATCTGGAAGATAGGGCTCAGGTGATTTTTCTGCGGAGGTGAATCTTTCAGCCAAACAGTTCTTAAGGGCCTGTTGTCCAGCAATATCTCTGCGGTCTAAAATAGCACCCGCTCTGACCAGCGCAGGAGCAGACACAACCAAACCCGTGGGCTGGACAAAACCCAACCATTCCAGGTGATTTAAAATTTGAGGATCGATACTTGTCATTAGTTTGTCTCCGGCCAAAGATAAACGAGCCCCACAGGCTCAAATCGCGTCGCTTTTACTTCGTAAAAGCTTTGAATCCGGGGGGGTTCTGTTGCTAAATCACGCTCAAACTGTTCTAAACGGATCTTCCAGGCGCGAATATCTGATTCCAATTGTTTTTTTTCTTCTTCAACAAAGTCAAAGGTCAATTGAACAAAGTTTTGAGAGTCTTCATATTTTTGCAATTCTTCGCGGACGCGCGCTTGCTGCTTTGATAAAATCTCTCGTAATTCTTTGGCTTCTTTTGAGCCCCGTTTTTTAAGTTTCTCTTTGGCTGATTTGGCCAGTTCTTCAGACCTTTTTTCGAGTTGAGGCAAGAGATCTTCAATATCCTGAGCGGCTGTTTGCAAGAGTTTTTGCTGAATCACCGCATTGGGCTGCAAGAGCGCTGCTTTTTTTAGCGCACTTTCCAATAAATCCAAGGTTTTGTTTTCAGCCTCCTGTGCATAGGCTTGCAATGTGCCCTTACGTTCCGATGGTTCATGCCATCGGGCAGTAATCGTAACCAATTCTTCATGAAGTCGCTCGGCCCCGTTGCCGTAGAGAGAAAGGCGCCCAAACAACACAACCCGTGGAATGGAAT